>NZ_JBHYIQ010000021.1:4435-36094 GCF_042739895.1 Amycolatopsis sp. NPDC059021 | reverse complement strand
GCGCACACACCGCCCCCCGCGGCTCACCCCCCCCCCCCCGAGCCCGCGGGGGGGGGGGTGAGCTGTGGGGCGGCCCCCCCCCCCCCCCCACCCCGCCCGGGAGGGCTTCGCCCCCCGGACCCCCCACGTTGTGGTCGCCTTTCGTGTGTTCGTTGCCTTTCGTGCGTTGGGTGCTTTCGTGCGTCTGTCAGTTGCCTTCGTGGGTTGGGTGCGTTGGGACCGCGATTATCTGGTGCTCGTCTTCGTAGATGATTTTGCCTGGGGTGGCTGATTCTTGGCGTTCGTAGGGGATGTTGTGGGTGTCCAGGATCTCGAGGTAGCCGGGGATGCGTTCCAGTAGGTGCGCTGCGGTGGGTTTGAACCAGGCGACGGCGCCGGGGTTGTGGTGCCAGTCGTAGAGGGTGGGGTCGACCGTGGTGGGGTTGGTGTAGGCGGCGTCGTACCAGGCATTGGTCTCGCGGCGGAAGGCTTCTTGTGCCGGGGTGAGTTTTCCGGCCTTCGACAGGCCGTTGACCAGTTTGAAGATGCCGGGGAAGACGCCGCGGTTGTCGGCGGTTGTGCTCTGGTAGCGGATGAACATCGGGGCCCTTCAGCGGAAGCGGGGCTTGATCTCCAGTTGACTCTAGGTACGAGAGTGAAGGCATGAGCACACTTGCCGGACAGTCAACGGAAACAGCGGTCGACTGGCACATCGATGCCCTCGACGTCGACGCCTACCTCGCGCGGCTGGGGATCGAGCGGCCCGGAAAACCGACCGCGCGGGCCCTGCGGGACCTCGCGACAGCACATGTCCTCGCCATCCCGTTCGAGAACGTCGACGTCCTGCTGGAGCAGCACCGCGGGATCTCGCTCGACGTCGTCCAGGACAAACTCGTCGGCAAGAAGCGCGGGGGCTACTGCTACGAGCACGCCCACCTCTTCGCCGCGGCCGCCGAACAACGCCTCGGCTTCCGGGTGCGCCGGATCGTGGCGCGCGTGCAACCACGGCGGCCAGGGCCGTACACGCACATGTCGCTGCTCGTCGAGGCCGAGGGCGTGTGGCACCTCGTCGATGTCGGGTTCGGCGCGGGAATGCTGCAGCCGATGCCGCTGGTCGACGGCGCCATCGTCGACCAGGCCGGCTGGCCACACCGGCTCACGCATCGCGAAGGCTGGTGGACGCTGCAGAAGCAGCAGGGCGACGAATGGGAGGACCTGCACGCCTTCACCCCGAACCCGAGCAGCCCGATCGACTACGAGGTGTACCACCACTACACGTCCACGCACCCGCGGTCGCCGTTCACCGGGCAGCTCGTGGTGATGCGGCTGGAACCGGGCCTGAGCAGGCAGCTGGTCGGCCACGAACTCACCGTCCGGCGTCCCGACGGCACGGAGGAGAAAACCGAAGTGGCTCCCGGCGAACTCGGGGAAGCGCTGCGTCAGCTCGACATCGAGTTGACGTCGGAGGAGTTGGCGGCGCTGCTCGAACGGTACTGATCGCTGGCACAGTGGAGTCATGGCGATTCTGGTCACCGGAGCCACCGCGAACATCGGACGCATGGTCGTCGATCACCTACTGGGGATGGGGGCGCACGAGATCCGTGCGCTGACGAACAATCCGCGCAAGGCCGCTTTGCCCGCAGGGGTCGAGGTGGCAGAGGGCTACCTGCGACGGGTCGAGACGCTGCCCGCGGCGTTCGAAGGCGTCGAAAGTGTGTACCTGGCGCCGACGCCGGACACGGTCGTCGAAGTGCTGAAGCTGGCACGCGACGCCGGGGTCCGGCACGTCGTCGATCTTTCCGGCGAGCCGGAGGGGTGGTGGGGCGACGTGACCAGGGCGGTCGAGGCCAGCGGGCTCCCCTGGACGCACCTGTGGCCTGCCGACTTCATGGAGAACTCGACGATGTGGGCCGAGCAGATCCGGCGGACCGGCGCGGTCCGTGAGCCCTACCCGGACACCGCGAGCGCGCCCATCGCGATGGACGACATCGCCAGGGTCGCGGCGACGGCGCTGCTGGGGGATGGGCACGTCGGCAAGGCTTATTCACTGGGTGGGCCGGAAAAGCTGACCCGCACCGAACTCGTCCGGCAGCTCGGTGTCGCGCTGGGGCGGGAGATCCCGTTTCTCCATGTCTCGCCGGAGGAAACGGTCGAGGCGCTGACGCCGACGATGGGGGACACCGCCGCTTGGTACGTCGACACGGTGCTGCGCGGGTTCACCGAGAACCCGGTGCTCCCGACCGGCTCGGTCGAGGAGATCACCGGTCGTCCCGGCACGACGTTCGCCGAGTGGGCTGCCGCGCACACCGCCGATTTCGCCTGAGCGCCAACGGTTTTACAGCGCGGCGCCGAACAGTTCGGTCGCCGCGCTGGGCCTGCCGAGGTGATACCCCTGTGCCTGATCGCAGCCCAGCTCGCGCAGGAGGTCCAGTTGATCGGCGGTCTCGACGCCCTCGGCCACCACGGTCAGGCCGACGGCGTGCGCCATCGCGATGATGCTGGCCACGATCGCCGCCGCGTCGCGGGATTCGGCGATGCCGGTGATGAACGAGCGGTCGATCTTGAGCGTGTCCAGGGTCAGCCGCCGCAGCTGCGCCAGTGACGAGTAGCCGGTGCCGAAGTCGTCGATCGCGAGCAGTACGCCCAGTTCACGCAGCGAGGTCAGCACTTCGGCGGCCGCGGTGTGATCCCGCATCAGCGCGCTTTCGGTCACTTCCAGGCACAACGCGCCGGGCGGCAGGCCGGTCGCGAGCAGGGTGTCCTGCACCGCGGTCACCAGGTGCGGGTCGTCGAGCTGGCGCACCGAAAGGTTCACCTTGAGGTGGAGGTCCAGGCCCTGCGCCGAGCGCCGCCCGGCCAGCTCGCGGGTGGTGGCCTTCAGGACGTGCTTGCCGATGACGTTGATCAGCTCGCTCTCCTCGGCCAGCGGGATGAACTCGCCGGGCGGGATCGCGCCGTGGGTGGGATGCGTCCAGCGCAGCAGCGCCTCGACCGCGACCATCTCGCCGGACCGCAGATCGACCACGGGCTGATACGCCGGCCACAGCTGGCCGTTCTGTACCGCGTCCCGCAGGTCCTGTTCCATCCGCAGCCGCCGCTGCAACCGTTCGCGCAGCGCGACGTCGAAGAACTCGTAACGGCCGCGGCCGAGCGTCTTGGCCTGGTACATCGCGACGTCGGCGTCGCGCAGCAGATCCTCGGCGCTGCGCCGGTCGTCGCCTGCCGCGAGCACGACACCGATGCTGGCGTCGAGGTGCAACTGCCTGCCGTGCACACCGATCGGCTCACTCAGCACCGTGCGCACGTGCTCGGCCAGCGCGCGGATGTCGTCGTGGCCGGTCACCTCGCCGGTGACCAGCACGAACTCGTCGCCGCCGAGCCGCCCGACAACGGTGTCGCCGCCGGTGCACCGCCGCAGCCGTTCGCCGACGATGCGCAGGACCTGGTCGCCGACCGAATGCCCGAGCGAGTCGTTGATGACCTTGAACTTGTCCAGGTCCAGGAACAGCACCGACGTCGGCCGGTCGTGGGCGCGGCGGTCGAGCCGGTCGAGCACCAGCGTCCGGTTCGCCAGCCGGGTCAGCGGATCGTGCGTGGCGTCGTGCGCGAGCCGGGCGCTGATCGCGCGCCGCTCGGTGATGTCGGTGAACGAGGTGACCACCGACATCCGCGCCGGGTCCTCCGGGCTGAGCAGCCGCGAGGTCAGCGACACCCAGACGTCCTTGCCGTCCGGCCTGCGCAGCCGCACCACCTTGCCGTTCTGGGTGATCCCGGTCCGCAGCGTGCGCACCGATGGCGTGTCCTCGGCGGAGATGCGCGCCCCGTCTTCGTCGAACAGCATGAGCGTGTGACTCGGCAGGCCGACGAGGTCGGCCGCGGCGATGCCGAGAATCCGGCAGCCCGCCGGGTTCACCGATTCGACCAGCCCGTCCGGCCCGGTCACCAGCACGCCTTCGTCGAGCGCGGCGACCACCGTGCGGTAATGCTGTTCCGCCCGCCGTCGCTCGGTTTCGTCCGCGCAGACCAGCACGTAGCTCCCGGCCAGTTCGGCCGCGGACACCCGCACGGCGAGGGCCGCGCCGTCACGGCGCCGGTGCGTCGCCTCGGCCAGCCCGCCGGACCGGCACAGCTCGGCCAGGTCTGCCGGCGCCCCGACGACCTCGGTGACGGGTCTGCCGAGCGCTTCGTCGGCCGTCCAGCCGTATACCGCCTCGGCCGCCGGGTTCCAGCTGGTCACGACGCCGTGCGGGGTGGTGGTGATGATCGCGTCGCTGACGCGGCTCACCAGCGCGGCCCGGCAGCGCAGTGCCTCGGCGGCGGCCTTGCGCGCCGTGATGTCGCGGATGACGACCTGGAACGCGGGCTTTCCCGCGTTGTGCGTGCGCACCGAGACGAGCTCGGCCGAGACCGTGCTGCCGTCGAGGCGTTTCAGCACCGCCTCCACCGGCCCGATCGTCGTCGCGGTCCCCGCGGCCGACGCCGGTTCGTCGTGGGGTTCTTCGGCGACGAAATCGGTGAACGGCCGTCCGACGAGCTGTTTGGTCTCGTCCGCGCCGAGCAGGTCGAGCGCGGCACGGTTGGCGTAGGTGACGACGCCGTCCTCGTGGACGCAGATCGCGTCGGGGCTCAGCTCCACCATGACGCGGTAGCGCTCGGCGAGGTCGGCCAGGTCCGCGCCCGGCGCCCGATCGTCGGTGACCGCGCACGCGACGCCGAGCAGGCCCGCGGTCCGGTCGTCGTGGCCGACCGTGCGCACGCGCAGCCGGACCCGGCGCGGCGGCCGGTCGCCCGTGGTCTCGACCGACTGCTCCAGCTCGAAGTCGCGGCCCGGCGGCGCGTTCCGGATGCTGGCGGCGAGCGGCTCGAGCAATCCGGTGAGCCGTCCACAGAGGTCGTCGGCGGTCGCGCCCGCCATCCCGAGCACCGCGTCGAGGCCCGGCATCCAGGTCAGGGTGGACGCGGCGAGATCGAGGGAGAAGATCACCCCGGAGCCGGCGGCGGCGACCAGATCGGCGATCAGGTCGTGCCCGGCTCCGCTCCTCGCGGTGGGGACCGCCGGCTCACCCATGGCGGTCACCCCGCGTGAGTCTGCCTCCATAGTGCGTCCGGTCTCCCCTGGTCGGCATACCGATGAGACTGAAAGTAAGCAGGCCCTGGTGACCTGCCGACCTGCCTGAACCGCTTACTTTCGGTCTGTTTGGTATCTACTGGCGCTGTGGCCCGTCGATTACACCACCGACCGATCCCGGTGTATATCCATTGGATTCCGCTTCCGGACTTTGGTCGCCACCGGTGTGTTTGCCCGGTTTTCGTCAGCGAGTGGCCACCAACTGGTCCGATGTGGGCAGGAGCGGTGCGGGAGCGCCGTCGCCGGCCGGTGGTGGAGGCGGCGGGGGCGGCGCGCTGAGCCCACGGCCCCAGAACAGCAGTCCGAAATGCGCGGCGATGGTGTGGCCGAGCAGGGTGACGACCGAGTCCAGGCCCACCGGGTCGTCGGTGACGTAGACGGCGACCAGAAACAGCTCCATCGCCACCAGCGCCGCGATCCGCAGCCGCCCGCGGCACAGGAACACCAGCGCGCCCGCGGTGGTGAAGAACCCGTAGCTGACGCCGATGTCGAGCCAGCGCCCGGCCGACGACGGCAGCGCCCCGCTCTGGATGAGCGCCATCACCGGCAGCTCGGTGGCCAGTGTGGCCAGGACATGACCGCTGAAGAACACGATCGCGGTGCGTCCCGCGCCGAACCGGCGTTCCAGCGGGGCGACGGTGACGGCGAAGATCGCCGCGTAGGCGAGCCATCCGCCGTCGGACAGCCACAAGGCGCTCGCGAACAGCGAAACCAGCGGGCGGCGCCAGAGGTTGTGCGCGTCGGTGCTGGAAAGGGCGAGGAGCTTCCCGATCACCTTCGGCTCGCCGAACCTGACCAGCAACGTGGTGCCGAGCAGGAGCACCAGATAGCCGAAGGTGAACGGCGTCGACCGCGGTGTCGGAACGAGCCGGGCGAGGGTACGCAGGCCGGCGCGGGCGGGGCCCGGCCGTCCGGCGCGCATCAGCATGGATCCAGCGTCGCCGGTCATCCTGGGAGTATTCCTACGCTCAGCTGTGAATCAGCTGTGATCGAACCGGGCACCGATCACGATCCGGAGTGATAATTTTCGGCAATACTCACCCATTCGGGTGCTTTTTCCGGTAGGAAGACCACCACATTCATGGTGGAGGGGCCCCAGGGTGAAGCACGAGGTTTTGGTAACCGAGCTGCTCGAACGCGAGGGCTGGGGCGAACGCGTTCCCCCGCCGCCCCGGTCGCGCTGGCGGGTCGTCGCGGTCATGCTCGCCGTCGTCATCGGCTGCGGCACGGCCGCGGTCCTCGTCGCGTTCAACGGCCCGAAACACGACAACGCCAAGGAAAACGACCAGATCGGCGTCATCGACATGCCGCACCGGACGTCGGGAGCGGGCGGCGCGGACGAGAGCAACACGCCCCAAACCACCGAGGGCGGTACCGGCGGAGGGACGGTCGACACGACATCGGGGAGTTCGCGGTCCAGCACGTCGTCGACGACCACCAGCGGCACCACGACCTGGACCGGTGCGACCACGCCAGGGCCGACGACCGCGGGCACGACACCCCGGGACGACCCGCCGCCGAGGACTACCGGCACGACGACTCCGCCCTCCACGCCGCCTCACCCCACGACGCCCACGACACGCACATCGGAGCCGGAGCCCTGCCCCATCCTGTGGCCGTTCTGCTGAACGTACGGCCATGATGGGATCTTGACGCGGGGAAAACCGCCGAGTGCCTATCGGGAGGACACGGACGGTGACGGTGGAAACGCGGCCGGGCTCGCGTGCGCGTGCCTGGCTGCTGGAAGGTTCGCCCAAGCGGGCTCAGCAGCTCAAGGGCGGTAACCGGGAGACGGTCAAGAGCCACGAACATTCGTGGTGGAAGGTCATGTGCCTGACGGGTGTGGACTACTTCTCCACGCTCGGTTACCAGCCGGGGATCGCCGCGCTGGCCGCGGGAGTGCTGTCGCCGCTCGCCACGATCGTGTTGGTCCTGCTGACGCTCGGCGGCGCGTTGCCGATCTACCGGCGCGTCGCGAAGGAGAGCCCGCACGGCCAGGGCTCGCTCGCGA
Organism: Amycolatopsis sp. NPDC059021; assembly: GCF_042739895.1. Classification (NCBI taxonomy): domain Bacteria; kingdom Bacillati; phylum Actinomycetota; class Actinomycetes; order Pseudonocardiales; family Pseudonocardiaceae; genus Amycolatopsis; species Amycolatopsis sp. NPDC059021. The sequence goes on along the minus strand of NZ_JBHYIQ010000021.1, from coordinate 28,976 downwards.
TGCTGGAGAAACTGCTGTCGTGGTGGAGCGGCAAACTGCTGGTACTCGTGCTGCTCGGCTTCGTCGCCACGGACTTCGTCATCACCATCACGCTCTCGGCCGCGGACGCCACCGCGCACGTCACGGAGAACCCGTTCGTCCCGTCGTTCTTCCACGGCAAGGAAGTCCTGATCACCACGGTGCTCATCGCGCTGCTGGGCGGGGTCTTCCTCAAGGGGTTCGCCGAGGCGATCGGCGTCGCGGTGACGCTCGTCGGCGTCTACCTGACGCTCAACGTCGTCGTGGTCGTCGTTTCGCTGTGGCACGTCTTCGCCGCCCCGGACCTGATCGTGAGCTGGCAGGACCTGCTGGTCTCGAAGCATCCGAACCCGTGGCTCATGATCGGCGTCGCGCTGATCGTGTTCCCGAAGCTCGCACTCGGCCTGTCCGGGTTCGAGACAGGCGTGTCGGTGATGCCGCTGGTCAAAGGCCTGCCGGACGACACGCACGCCGAACCCGCCGGGCGCATCCGCAACGCCCGCCGCCTGCTGGTCACCGCGGCGCTCATCATGAGCGCGTTCCTGATCACCAGCAGCTTCGCCACCACCGTGCTGATCCCGCAGCACCAGTTCGAGGCAGGCGGCCAGGCGAACGGCCGCGCGCTGGCCTTCCTGGCGCACAGCTACCTCGGCGACGTCTTCGGCACGTTCTACGACATCAGCACGATCGCGATCCTGTGGTTCGCCGGTGCCTCGGCGATGGCCGGGCTGCTCAACATCGTGCCGCGGTACCTGCCGCGCTACGGCATGGCGCCGGACTGGGCCCGCGCGAGCAGGCCGCTGGTGATCGTCGTCAGCGTCATCGCGTTCGTCATCACCTGGATCTTCGACGCGAGCGTGGAGGCGCAGGGAGGCGCGTACGCGACCGGTGTGCTGGTCCTGATCTCGTCGGCGGCGGTCGCGGTGACGCTGTCCGCGCGGCGTGCGCGGCAGCGGAAGGCGTTCATCGCGTACCTGGTGATCACGGTCATCTTCGCCTACACGACCGTCGTCAACATCATCGAACGTCCCGACGGCGTGAAGATCGCGGGCTTCTTCATCGTCGCGATCGTGCTGACGTCGTTGATCTCGCGCGCGACCCGGTCACTGGAACTGCGGGTCGAGGAGGTCGACTTCGACGCCGCCGCCCAGCGGATCCTCGACAAGGCGGTGCGCAGTGGCGAGATCCGGATCATCGCCAACGAGCCGGACGCGCGCGACGAGACCGAGTACCGCGAGAAGGAGCAGGAAGCCCGCGAGGACAACAACATCCCGAACGACTCGGCGCTGATCTTCCTCGAAGTGACCATCAGCGACGCCTCGGATTTCGAGACGACGTTGCGGGTGCGCGGTGAGAAGCGGTACGGCTACCGCATCCTGCGAGTGAAGAGCCCGTCCATCGCGAACGCCATCGCGGCGATCCTGCTGCACATCCGCGACGAGACCGGGAAACGGCCGCACGTCTACTTCGCCTGGACCGAGGGCAACCCGTTCAAGTTCATCGGGCGGTACCTGTTCTTCGGTGACGGCGACGTCCCGCCGGTCACCCGCGAGGTACTGCGCCGGGCGGAACCCGACCAGCAGCGCCGCCCGCTGGTCCACGTGGGCTGAAGGGGACTTTCGTCGCATGCCGTGCGAGGAAAGTCCCCTTCAGCTCACGGCGCCTTGAGCAGATCGGGATCGGCGCGCTTCCCGAGGTGGTTGAACAGCAGGTTCAGGCCGAACACGACGATCGCGGTCACCGTGATCGGGCTGCCGCAGATCGTCTGCAGCCACGCCGGGAAGTGCTTGAAGAAGATCGAGTTCCCGAGATGGTCGAGCGCGAACGCGGGCAACAGCCCGACGCCGAGCGCCACGGCGACGACGAACGTGTTGTGGTTACCGGAGAATTCGACCTTCTTCAGGTTCTGCACGCCGACCGCCGCCACCATCGCGAACATCACGACCGCGACCGCGCCGATCACCGGCTCCGGGATTGCCGCGACGAACGCCCCGACCTTCGGGATCAGGCCCATCACCACCAGCAGCCCGCCGGTGACCGCCGCGACCCAGCGGCTGCGCACCCCGGTCATCTGCACCAGGCCGACGTTCTGCGCGAAGACGGTGTCGGGGAAGGAGTTCATGAACCCGCCGAGCACCGCGGACAGGCCGTCGGTGGCCAGGCCGCGGGCGAGGTCGGCGTCGCTGGGACGTCGTCCGGTGATCTCGCCGACGGCCACCATGTCGGCGGTGGACTCGGTGAGCGTCACCAGCATCACCACGCACATCGACAGCACCGCGGCGACCGGGAACGTCGGCGCGCCGAAGTGGAATGGCGTCGCGAGGCCGAACCAGCTCGCACTCGCGATGCCGTCGAAGTGCGTCAGGCCCATCGGGATCGCCACGACGAACCCGAGCGCGAGCGCCATCAGCGGGCCGATCTGGTTCGCGAACCCGCGCAGTACGCGGGTGAACAGCACGACGACGGCGATCACCCCGAGCGCGAGCAGGATGTTCGACGGCTTCGCGTAATCCGGCGACTCCGTGTCGTGGCCCGCGATCATCCCGGCGCCGGGGCCGACCAGCGAAACGCCGATCACCAGCAGCAGCGTGCCGGACACCAGCGGTGGGAAGAAACGGATCATCTTGGCGAACGGCCGCGCGATGAGGATCCCGAACACCCCGGACGCGAGCATCGCGCCGTACACCGCGGTGAGCCCGTACTGCGCGGCGATCATGATCATCGGGTTGACCACGCTGAACGTCGCGCCCGCCACCACCGGCAGCCGGATGCCGAGGATGCGCCCGATCCCGATCGCCTGCACCAGCGTCGCGATCCCCGCGACCAGCAGATCGGCGTTGACCAGCAGCGCGATCGTCGCGGTGTCGAGCTTCAGCGCGCCGCCGACGATCAGCGGCACGGCGACCGAACCGGCGTACATGATCGACATGTGCTGCAGCCCGAGCAGCGTCAGCCGCCCAGCAGGGAGTCCTCGATCGACCGGATGGGTCGCGGATTTCGTCATGGTCGTCCCTTCAGACACGCGCGAGTCCACAGCAAACGCGGCGGAGATGACGCTAGCAATGCGCTTATGTGTCATCAGTGTTGTTACGGGCGACCGAAGGTCCCGCTTGGACGGTCCGCCGGGGCACGCGCCGATACGCTTGAATACCCACATGCGGCACAACGCGAGCCAACCCCCATCGGTGGTGGAGCGGGTGCTCGACGTGCTGGGCGCGTTCACCGCCGAGCGACCGGAGCTCACGCTGTCGGAACTGAGCCGCAGGGCCGGTCTCCCGTTGTCCACCACCCACCGGATCGCGGGCGAGCTCGTCCGGCGCGGCGCGCTCGCCCGCGACGAGGACGGCCGGTTCCGCGTCGGACTGTGGCTGTGGGAGGTCGCTTCGCTCGCCCCGCACGACGCCGAACTGCGCGAGAGCGCCATGCCGTTCCTCGAGGACCTGTACGAGGCGACGCACCAGAACGTGCAGCTCGCGGTGCTCGACGTCCCGGAGGTCGTCTACGTCGAGCGCATCTCCGGCCGTGGCGCGGTCGGCGTCCGGTCCCGGCCCGGCGGGCGGCTTCCGGTACACGCCACCGGGGTCGGCCTGGTGTTGCTCGCGCACGCCCCCGCCGAGGTCCAGGAGGAGGTACTCGTGGCGCCGCTCAAGCGGTACACCGTGAACACGATCGCTTCCGCGGACCGCCTGCGGCGTGCGCTCGCCGACGTCCGGCGTGACGGCTACGCGATCAGCGACCGGCAGATCGACCTGGACGCCGTCTCGGTGGCCGCGCCCGTGTACGGGCAGGACGACACGGTGGCGGCGTCGATCTCGGTGGTCGTCCCGGCCGAGGGCACCGATCCGCGCACGCTCGTGCCGGCGGTGGTGGCCGCCGCGCGCGGGATCTCCCGGGTTCTCGGTGCGCCGCGGGCGCTGCGGGTGTCAGGGGACGCCCGGCGCGAGACACACTGAAGGCTTCCACTCAGTGGAAGTGCGGCTGCGTCGTGCCTACGGCCTGTCGCAAGCTGAGGGCGTTCCCGCGTGCCTCGACGGCTCCAGCCCGATGTGCTCAGATGGGTTCTGGTGCGGCTGAGCAGACGGGAGAAATGATGGGTTCGGAGCAGTCCACGGTCGTCGTGGCCGGGGCGGGGCAGAGCGGTTTCCAAGCCGCGGCTTCCTTGCGGGACAAGGGTTTTCCCGGTCGCGTGGTACTTGTCGGCGACGAGTCCGGCGTGCCGTACCAGCGGCCGCCGTTGTCGAAGGCCTACCTGACCGGCGTCGCCGGGCCGGAGCAGTTGCGGCTGCGACCGGAGGACTTCTTCGCGGAGAAGGACATCGAGCTGGTGTGCGGCCGCGTCGCCGAGGTGGACCGCGTCGGTTCCCGCGTCGTCCTCGACGACGGAAGCTCGCTCGGCTACGACCACCTGGTCCTGGCCACCGGGGCGCGGAACCGCAGGCTGCCCGTGCCGGGTGCGGACCTCGCGGGTGTGCTGACGCTGCGCACGCGCGACGACGCCGACCGGCTGCGTGACGAACTCGCGCGGGCGGAGAACGTCGTCGTGATCGGCGGCGGGTTCATCGGTCTCGAATTCGCCGCGCACGCGGGGCGTCCGGTGACGATCGTCGAGGCACAGGATCGCTTGCTCGCCCGGGTCGCCTCGCCCGAGATCTCCGCGTATTTCGCCGAACTGCACCAAAAGTCGGGGCACACCGTGCTGCTGGGAACCGGTGTCGCGGCGCTGCACGGCACGGAACGCGTCGAGTCGGTCGAGCTGACCGACGGCAGGCGGTTGCCCGCCGACCTCGCGGTGGTCGCCGTCGGCGTGCTGCCGGAGACGTCGCTCGCCGAAGCGGCCGGACTCGAGGTGGCCAACGGGATCGTCGTCGACGCGCGGCTGCGCACCGCCGACGAGAAGATCTTCGCCATCGGCGACTGCGCGAATTTCCCTTGTGTGCAGGCGGGAACGGCGGCGACGCGGCTCGAATCCGTGCAGAACGCCGTCGATCAGGGCCGTTGTGTCGCGGCGGTGATCGCGGGGGAGGAACTGCCCTACGACAGCCTGCCGTGGTTCTGGACGGACCAGTCGGGTGCGAAGCTCCAGATCGCGGGCATCCTCGCCGACGCCGACAAGACCGTGCTCACCGGCGACCGGGCGGCGGGGAAGTTCTCCGTACTGTCCTTTCGCGACGGTGTGCTGATCGCCGTCGAATCGGTGAACCAGCCGCCCGTCCACATCGCCGCGCGGAGGTTGTTCACCGCGCGGCCGCGTCCGTCCTATGCGGACTTGGAAGCGAGCGGCTTCGATCTCAAGGCTCATGTGAAGTCGCTGTCCGCGGCTTGAGAAGTACCAGGAGGTAACGTCTTTGCGCACCCAGGTCGCCGTCATCGGTGCCGGCCCCGCCGGACTGCTGTTGTCCTATCTGCTCCATCTGGAGGGGATCGACGCCGTCGTGCTGGAGGCTCGCGACCGCGAGTACGTCCGGCAGCGCGTGCGTGCCGGGGTGTGTGAACAGCCGACCGTCGAGCTGCTCCGCGAAATCGGGCTCGGCGCTCGGCTGGACGTCGAAGGATTGCCGCACGAGGGTTTCTCGCTGCGCTTCGACCGTGCCGACCATCGGATCGCGCTGACCGAGCTGACCGGGAAGGCGATCACCGTCTACGGGCAGCAGGAGATCGTCAAGGATCTCGTCGACGCGCACGAGGCACGCGGCCTTCCCGTCGAGTTCGAAGTGTCCGATGTGGAATTGTCCGGTGTGGACACGGACAGCCCGGTGGTGCGTTATCGGGATGCCTCCGGTGTCGCGCGCACGCTCGAATGCGATGTCATCGCGGGCTGCGACGGGTTTCACGGCGTCAGCCGTCCGTCCATTCCGGACGGTGTACTGACGACGTTCACGCGGGATTACCCCTTTGCCTGGTTGGGTGTTCTCGCGCAGACCCCGCCCTCGGACGAGGAACTGATCTACGCCCACCACGAGCGGGGTTTCGCGCTGCACAGCATGCGCTCGCCCGAGATCACCCGGCTGTACCTCCAGGTCGATCCGGCCGAGGAGCTGGCCGAGTGGTCCGACGACCGGATCTGGTCCGAGCTGACGACGCGGCTCGAAGTAGACAGCGACTTCGTGCTGCGGGAAGGCCCGATCCTGGACAAGGGCATCACCCCGATGCGGAGCTTCGTCGCCGAACCGATGCGGCACGGGCGGCTGTTCCTCGCGGGCGACGCCGCGCACATCGTCCCGCCGACCGGGGCCAAGGGGATGAACCTCGCGGTCGCCGACGTACGGGTGCTTTCCCGTGCGCTCAAAGCGTTCCTGAAGGGCGACCCGGAGCTGGCGGAGTCCTATTCGGACACTTGCCTGCGGCGGGTGTGGCGCGCGGAGCACTTCTCCTGGTTCATGACGACCATGCTGCACACCGACCCGCACGCCGACGGTTTCGCGCGGCGCCTGCAGCTCTCGCAGCTGCGGTACGCCGCGTCTTCGCGCGCCGCGGCGACCAGTCTGGCCGAGAACTACGTCGGCCTGCCCTTCGCTTGATCGTCAACTCTTAGTTGACGCCGAGGTTGCGTCAACCTACAGTTGACGACATGACGTTACCCAATCCGATCAAACTCGACGACCTGATCAGCGCGATCAAGAGCACCAACGACAAGGATGTCCTCGCCCAGCTGTCCGACGCGGTCTACGTGGGTGAACACCTCGGCGAAGTGGCCGACCACCTGATCGGCCACTTCGTCGACCAGGCCCGGCGGGCCGGGGCCTCGTGGACCGACATCGGCAAGAGCATGGGCGTCACGAAGCAGGCCGCGCAGAAGCGGTTCGTGCCGAAGGACGACTCCGGCGGTGGCAAGATCCAGAACGTCTTCGGCCGCTACACCGACCGCGCGCGGCACGTGATCGTGGCCGCCGAGAAGGCTGCCAGCGACGCGTCGAACGGCAGCATCGAGACCGTGCACCTGGTGCTCGGCTTGCTCTCGGAACCCGCGGCGCTGGCGGCGGGCGCGATCCTGGCGCAGGGCGTCAAGCTCGAAGCCGTCCGCGAGGCGGCCGAAGCACGGCTGCCCGAACCGGTCGATCCGGTGCCGTTCAAGGTGCCGTTCGGCGCCGGGTCCAAGAAGGCGCTCGAGCTGACGCTGCGCGAGGGGCTGCGGCTCGGCCACAACTACATCGGGACCGAGCACATCCTCCTGGCCCTGCTGGAACAGGGCGAGGGCGCCGGGTTCGAGGTTCTCGACGGCCTCGGCATCCGGAAGGACGCGGCCGAGGCGAAAATCCTGGAAGCCATCGCGGAAATCCTCGCCACCCGCACCGAATGAGCCCGGCCCGCCATGCGCTGGGGCGGAGCCCGGGTCTGGTGGTGGGTGGTGCTGGTCGCGGCGGCCCTGGTGACGCTGCTCGCCTGAACACCGAGGGACGCCCTGGGTGCGTTCGATGCACCAAGGGCGTCCCTCGCTGCGCTGGATGCACCGAGGGCGTCCCTCGGATCTATCCACAACCGCCACTGTTGTCCACAGATCGGGAGCTGCCGGTGGCGCCGCCCCGGCTTCGAGACCCACGATTGCGTGATGAAACGCGGGTTGTGGGGAGTCGACCCCGAGCTACTCGTCGACAACAGCAAACACGGCGTCATAAGAGCGGAAAGGCTGGTGGAACTGGGCGTTCCGCGATACACCGCATATCGGCGTTGCCGGCCCGATGGTCCATGGCAGCGCCTCCTTCCCGGAGTGCTCTCGCTGTACAAGACAACACCGAGCCGGGAACAAATGCTTGCTGCGGCGGAGCTCTACGCGGGGTCGGAAGCAGTGGTGACCGGCTCCGAGGCCTGTCGTGCTCACAGACTGCGCTCGATCCCCGGCAGCGGGCCCGTGCATGTGCTCACGCCACATGGCTGCAAGGTTCAGAGCAGCGGGTTCGTGCTCATCGAACGCACTCGTCGTATGCCACGGCCGATCAAGCGCGCGGGCACGCCTGTCGCACCCGCCGCCCGTGCGGTTCTCGATACCGTACGGCGGATGTCCGACCTGCGTCCGGCTCGTGCATTGCTTTCGGAGTGCGTTCAACGGGGTTTTGCTTCGGTCTCGGCGCTTTCCTGTGAGCTCGAGGCGGGAAGCAGCCGGGGAAGCGCGATCCCACGGAGGATTATCGCGGAGTTGATGGCGGGCACGGAGTCGGTTGCGGAGATCGACGCCGAGCAGTTGTGGCAGCGGAGCGAACTGCCGGCTCCACTGTGGAATCACCGGCTGCTGGACAGGAATGGTGTGATCATCGCCAAGCCGGATGCCTGGTTCGATGAGGTGGGCTTGGCATGGGAGATCGATTCACTCGCGTATCACCTAGATCCGGAGGGATACGCCAGGACTTTGGCTCGGAACGGTCGCTATGCCGCCGCGGGAGTCATCGTGCTCCAGACTCTGCCGGCGCGGTTGCGCACGGATACCGATGCTGTGCTCGCCGAACTGCGAGCGGCTTATCGTGCTGCCGCCGCTCGTCCACGTCCGAACGTCAGGGTGCTCGCCTGAACACCGAGGGACGCCCTGGGTGCGTTCGATGCACCAAGGGCGTCCCTCGCTGCGCTGGATGCACCGAGGGCGTCCCTCGGATCAGCTCACGAGCGCGCGGCTCACGCGAGGGATTCGGGGCGGCCTTCGGCGGCCCATGCGGTGTGGAAGGAGCCTTCGCGGTCCACCCGGCGGTAGGTGTGCGCGCCGAAGAAGTCCCGTTGTCCCTGGACCAGCGCGGCAGGGAGCCGGTCCGCGCGCAGGCCGTCGTAGTAGGCCAGCGCGGTCGAGAAGCCCGGGGTCGGGATGCCCAGTGACACCGCGGTCGAGATCACCGAGCGCCACGAGTCCTGCGCGTCCTCGACGGCCTTGCGGAAGCCGCCCGAGGTCAGGAGTGTCGGCAACGCGGGTTCGGCGGCGTAGGCGGAGGTGATGTCGTTCAGGAACTTCGCCCGGATGATGCAGCCGCCGCGCCAGATCGACGCGACCCGGCCGAGGTCGATGTTCCAGCCGTATTCGGTCGCCCCGGCCTGGATCTGGTTGAAGCCCTGCGCGTACGCCACGACCTTCGACGCGTACAGCGCCTGCTCGACGTCGTCCGCGAAACGGTCCAAAGCGGCCCCCGACAGCGGAGACCGCGAAGGACCACCGAGACCGCGGGCGGCCGCGCGCAGACCAGTCGAACCCGACAGCGAGCGCGCGAACACCGCTTCGGCGATGCCGGAGATCGGGACGCCGAGGTCGAGTCCGATTTGGACGGTCCAGCGACCGGTGCCCTTCTGCTCCGCGGCGTCCGCGACGACGTCGACGAACGGCTTGCCGGAGGCGGCGTCGACGTGCGCCAGCACCTCGGCGGTGATCTCGATCAGGTAGGAGTCCAGCCGTCCGGTGTTCCAGGTCCGGAACACCGAGGCGATTTCGGCGGGGGAGTAGCCGCCCGCGCCGCGCAGCAGGTCGAACGACTCGGCGATGAGCTGCATGTCGGCGTACTCGATGCCGTTGTGCACCATCTTCACGAAGTGCCCGGCGCCGTCGGCCCCGACGTGCGTGCAGCACGGCTCGCCGTCGACCTTCGCCGAGATGTCCTCGAACAGCGGCCCGAGCGACGCGTACGACTCCGCCGACCCGCCGGGCATGATGCTCGGCCCGTGCAGCGCGCCTTCTTCACCGCCGGAGACGCCGGTGCCGACGAAGTGCAGCCCGCGCTCGCGCAGCGACGCCTCGCGGCGCCGGGTGTCGGCGAAGTGCGCGTTGCCCGCGTCGACGATGACGTCGCCCGGCTCCAGCAACGGCGCGAACTCCTCGATCACCGCGTCGGTCGGGGCGCCTGCCTTGACCATGATCACGACCTGACGCGGCCGCTCCAGCGCGTCGACGAACTCCTGCGCGGAGTAGGCCGGGATGAAGTCGCCCTCGTCGCCGAACTGGTCCACCAGCGCACGGGTCCGCTCCTCGGACCGGTTGTGCAGGGCGACCGTGTGCCCGTGCCGGGCGAGGTTCCGTGCCAGGTTCCGGCCCATGACCGCCAGCCCGGTGACCCCGATGCTCGCTTTCTTACTCATTCGCACAACCCTTTCGAGAACGCTGGTCTCTCTCGATTCAGACACTAGCCGCGCTCAGGAGAAGCAGCGGATGGGTGCCCCGCCGTTGAAGACGATCATGTCGGTGAGCGCGGCGGCCAGGTCGATCGGCGCGCCTAGGACAGCCCCGCCGTCCAACTCGGCGTACGCGCGATGCAGGTTCCCGACCAGCCGTTCCTGCTCGGACAACGCGGCGAACTCGCCGAGGTCGGTGTCCTTCACCACCTCGAGCGGCGCGAGCCCGGCGGACTTGCCCCGCTCGGCGGTCTCCTGGACGAACCGGAGGTACCTCGCCACCGCCTCGACCTCCTCCAGTCCGCACACCGGGCCGTGCCCGGGGAGGATCACCCGCGGCTCCAGCTCGCGCAGGATGTCCAGCGCGGCCAGCCAGCCCGCGACCGAGCCCATCACCGCGAACGGGCTGCCGCCGTTGAACACCAGGTCCCCGCAGTAGAGGACCCGCTGCGCGGGCAGCCACACGAGCACGTCGTTGGTGGTGTGCGCGGCGTGCCCGGGATGGATGAGCCGCATCTCGACGTCGCCGGCGTACACGGTCAGCCGGTCGTCGAAGACGACGTCGGGCACGCGCAGCTCCAGGTGCCCCCAGTCGCTGCCGGTGAAGACGGCGTCATAGGTCTGGATGCCGGTGGCGAGCAACTCCTCGCGGGTTTTGCGGTGCCCGACGATGGTGGCGCCGTCCGCGAGGTAGTTGCCGTTCGTGTGATCGCCGTGGTGGTGGGTGTTGATCAGCGTGGCCGCCGGCCTGGACGTCGTGGCCTCGACGGCGGCGAGCAGCGCACGGGTCCGCCGCTCGGTCGCGCAGGTGTCGATCAGCACGGTGTGGTCGCCGCCGTCGACGAACCCGCAGTTGTTGATGTACCAGGACCCGTCCGGCTGGACGTAGCCGTAGACACCCTCGGCGAGTTGGCGGACGGACGCGGCGGAGGGGGAACGATCGGTCACGGGCCCACTATGCCGCACCAAGCGGCCCGGGAGTTGTCCGATAAGTCCCGATATGCGCTGGTCCAGGCGAGTGACACCGAGGGTGACTGGCGTTCCGGATCGTTTCCTGAGACGCTGCGCGGTGTCATCATCGAACTTCGCAAGGTGAAGCAGTAACCTGGGTGGTTCGAAGTTCGCGTAAGGGTGGCGGCGTTCGCCGTCACCCTGGTTCTACGTCCGGGAGAGCAAGGCGATGGCCAGCACCGTCACCTCGCGCCGGAAGCAGCTCGGCAACGAGCTCCGGCATGCCCGTAACGCGGCGCGGATGACGCAACAGCAGGTCGCCGAGGTTCTCGGCTGCACCCAGGGCAAGGTCAACAAGATCGAGTCCGGTGCGGTCGGGGTGAAGCTCGGAGATGTGCGGTCGATGCTGAACGCGTTCGGGATCAACGGCGAAGAGGCCGACACGCTGATGAACCTGGCCCGCGCCGCGGCCGGGCAGCGCGGGCACTGGTCCGGCTACCGCTCGGTGGTGCCGCACTGGTTCCGCACGTTCACCGATCTGGAGCCCGCGGCGGCGGAGATCCTGACCTGGCACGGCGAGCGGATTCCCGGGCCACTGCAGTCCGAGCATTACATGCTCAAGCAGTTCACCGAGTTCGGTGCCACGGACGTGACGTCGCTGGTGCGCAACCGGCTCGACCGCAAGGCGGTGTTCGAGCAGCAGCAGCCACCGTATTACCGGTTCATCATCAGCGAGGGCGCGCTGCGCCGAGCACCGGGCGGCCACGCGCCCGCGGTGATGCTGGACCAGGTCGAGTACCTGCTCGGCATGGAGCGGCACGCGCGGGTGTACATCCACGTCCTGCCCTTCGGCGCGAAGCTGGCGTCGGTGCCGAACGACTTCACGATCATGCGGTTCCCGGACCGCACGCGTGACTTCGTCTACATCGAACACTCCGCCGGCGGGCTGTACCTGGACGATGTCAAGGACTTCAACATCTTCGTCGACGCCTGGGACAGGCTGCGCGGCGCCGCGCTGGAGCGGCAGGAGACCCGCCAGTTCCTCAAGGAGCTCGCCGAGGTCTATCGCAGGCAGATGCAGGCCTGACCACCAGCGGAAGGTGAAAGCGTTTCTTATAGGGTGGCGGCCTGCGCTGTCTTCGCCTGCCGAAGGGAATCCCGGGCATGACACAGATCCCTGAGCCCGACGCCCCCGAGGGTGTCGACCTCGAACGTCCCAACGCCGCCCGCATCTACGACTGGTTCCTCGGCGGCACCGCGAACTGGGCCATCGACCGCGAGTTCGGCGAGCGGGCCGTGCAGACGTTCCCGATGATCAAGACGGTGGCGAGGACGAATCGCGAATTCCTCGGGCGGGGTGTGCGGTACCTGGCGCGCAACGGCATCGAGCAGTTCCTGGACCTGGGGTCCGGCGTGCCGACGGTCGGCAACGTGCACCAGGTCGCGGCGTCGGTGAACCCGAACGCGCGCTGCGTGTACGTCGACATCGAGCCGGTCGCGGTCGCGCATTCGCAGATCCTGCTCGAACGCGAGGGCGTGGCTGCGCGGCACGCGGTCCTGCAGGGCGACCTGCGGAACCCGTCCGACATCTGGCGCCGCGCGCTGGACACCGGCGCGCTGGATCCGCAGCGGCCGATCGGGCTGATCATGGTCGGCGTCCTCTACTTCCTCGGTCCCGACGAACCGGCGCGGCAGATCGTGCAGCAGTACCTTTCGCTGCTGCCGTCGGGCTCCTACTTCCTGTCCTCGCACCTGACCGGCGACGGCGTGCCGACCGGGGACGGCGAGAGCCGCGACCGCATCCGTGAGCAGTACAAGGAGTCCAGCACGCCGTTCCACCTGCGCAGCCGCGCGGAGTTCTCGGAGTTCTTCGAAGGTCTGGACCTTGTCGAGCCGGGTATCGCCTGGTTGCCGGAGTGGCATTTGGACGAGGCCGAATCGAAGGCCACCAAGCGGCTCGTCCCTGACCCCGCCTTCTCCGGCTCGATCGGGGGTCTCGGCCGCAAACCCTGAGCCGCAAACCCTGAGCCGCGAACTTTGAGCCGCGAGCCCTGGCGCGGAACCTGAGCCAGGACAGCAAGGAGCCCCGGGTCCGCAGGTACCCGGGGCTCCCTTGTGTGGTGGGGCGGTCAGACGTGGGAGCCGAGGTGGTGCGGCAGCAGGTGGCTCAGGTCGATCTGTGTCTCGAGCGGGCGCGTGGTGCGGATCGGATCGTGGCGCGGTGCGCGCGGCTCCGGGAGGTCCAGCTCGGTGCTCAGGGTCGGCTGCTTGCGCAGCGGCGCCTGGATCAGGCTGAAACCGAAACGGTTGCGGAGTTCGTGGGCGATCGCTCGACGTCCGGTGTGCGTGTGTTCCTGCTCACGGCGGAACAGCGAAGTGAGCCGGACAGCCATTGGGATCACACCCCCAGTTCTGGTCGTGGGTACCGGTTCGGCCCGGTTCCCTGCAAGCCGAGGCAGCCTTCGCAGGGCATCCCCATGCCCGGCCGGACCCACTCGACATCGGCGCGGGGAAGCGCTCCCCCGCAGCGTCCGGTGATCAGCGCACCGGTGTCCGTAACAGCGTCAGCAGGGAAAACATGCACTACGCGGCGGGATTCGCCCACGGTCCCCCGTGCGAGCCTGCCCACAACCAGCGCACCCGGTGGCGCGCTGTCCTGGATGATCACGCTGATCCTCCCCCATGAGGTCGGCGGTGGCTGGGTCGCGGTCGGCGGGCTTGTCGCTCATTGCCATCGAGCTACGAGTTGCTGGCAACTTACGAACAACCGTTGCCCCGGCCGCTGCGATTAATCCTACAACTGGAATAATCTTCATGTCGAGGTCAAGATGAGTTGATCACCCGCTTGGCCGCGCGGACTAGTCCATAGAGCTGAAGAAATACCCGGGGACATGCGGCTTTGATCGAAGTGACGACCGCACCCCTACCGAAGCCCGGAGGTACGACCCATGGCGGATTATCCGTCGGTAGCGGATTACGATCCGAACACGGCCGTGTCCCTGTTTGACGAGTCCGCCTGGGAGAAGTCGTTCGCCAGCGAACCCAACGGCGGCAACTGTGTCGAGGTCAACCTGAGCCGGGAGGGCCTGGTGGGAGTGCGGGACACCAAGCTCCAGGGCAGCCCCGTCTTCGTGTTCGACGCGGGGGAGTGGGAGGCCTTCGTCGTCGCGGTGAAGGCCGGGCAGTTCGACCTTCCCGCCGCCTAGCTTTCCCTCCACCGCGTCCTGGTCTGCACCAATCGGGTGACGTTGCTCACTCCTGCCCGAATTTGCCCGGTGGATTGCCCTTATAACCCGTGAAGGCCGTCTCGGAAGTTCCGAGACGGCCTTCACGAACACTCGCGATCACGCGATGGCGGGCAGGCCACCACCGCGGAGCCGGGCGCGGGTACGGCGCCAGGCGACGACGACCAGCGCGGCGAGCACGAGCAGCGGAATGGTGCTGATCGCCCAGCTGACGCCCATCGGCGGCCCGGGTTGTTCGAGGACGTGCACCGCGGGCAGTTCGCCGCTGCCCGCCCCGGCGGGCCCGGTGATCGTGAACTTGAACTTCCAGTCGCCCTGCGCCTGCAGCGAGCGGATGTCCAGGCCCCACACGTCGAGCTTGCGCGGATGCCGGGCCATCGGCTGCGGCCTGCTGTACCTGCCGAGTTCCGGGTTGAACAGCGACAGCGTGCCGGACTTGTCGGCGATGCCGCCGTCCGGGATGAAGGTGAAGTCCAGCGACTGCATCGCGCGCAGCGGCCAGGTGCTGAACCCGACCGTCATCCCGTACGGACCCGCCTGCACGCGTTCGGTGTGCACGATGTTCACCGGTTCGTACGCATTCGCGGGCGCCGCCGACAGGAACAGCAGACCGGCCACGGCGCACAACGCCAGCAAAGTCCTACGCATGTGCGTCCTCCCCCTTCCGCGCGGGCGCCAGCAGCCGCAGCATCCCGCCGAACCGCCACCCGGCGAACCCGCCGAGCAGTCCCAGCACCCCACCCGCGACGCCGGTCGCCAGCACGACCACGGCCGCCGGGTGGTATTTCGGGTAGATCCAGGCGTTCTGGACCACCAGCGACACCCCGAGCAGCAGCCCGCCGACGCCGCCCGCGATGACCGAGACCCGGCCGGCGTGCCAGCCGCGTTTCGTGCCGAACAGGAACAGCACCTCGAGCACGGCGGCGATCGGCAGCAGCGCCATCGGCATCAGCGACGGCATCTCCGGGATACCGCTCACGTAGTCCCGCACCGGGAGGCCGACCATGTCCGCGTACGCGCGGGCCGCCCACGGCGAGAACCACCAGAACACCGCCTGCAGCACCACGAGCCCGGCTGCGGTCGCGACCGCGGCGCCGGGGCGGCGCAGGAAACCGGCCGCGGTCGTGACGAACAGGATCGAAAGCAACGCCGTCGCGGCACGGATCACGTCCACCGGGTCGAGGTCGACCTGCTGCAGCCCGAGCACGGTCACCGCGCTGAAGGCCAGCAGCACCGACAGCGAGCCGAGCGTCCCGACGACGCCCCAGCGATGCTCGTGGGCCGAGGCGAACACCATCGTGGTGCCGATGATCGAGATCGTGATCGACAGCAACAGCCCGATGTGCGGCGGCGAGTCGATGACCGCGTCGAACCCGTACAGCCCGTGCCACCACTGGTCCCACAGTCCGTACAACAGGAACGACGCCGCCCCCGCGCCGGAAACGAGGTAGCCGATCGGCGCGGCGAACGTCCGGCCGAACACGTTGATCGCGCGGCCGCCGATACGCGGGTCGACCGGCCGCCCGGCCCGGCGCGCCGCGGTCGTCATCAGGACGACGGCGAGGCTCGCCAGCCCGACGATCGCGCTGCCCGCGTACAGGAACAGGTGCGGCAGCGTGAAGAACGTGTCGGGCCCGACGTCGCTGTGCCACTGGATGTCCCAGGTGAGCCCGATCAGCGAGACCACCGAACCCCCGAGCACCGTGCTCGCCGGCGCGAGCCCGGTGCGTGCCCGTTTTGCCGTCGTGACCACGCGGGCCCCCGACGCGGTGAGATCCATCCCCCGACCTCCTTCTTTCTTTACTTGACGAGCAAGGGAAAGACGACGTTCGCGGGACCGGCGGGCCCGCGCAGTGACACGGTGAGCTCCCACTGGCCCGCCATCGGCAGGCCGACGTCGGCGCGATAGCGACCCGGCCCGTCGGCCGCGGCGGGCACCGGCGTGAGTGCGTGCCCCATCTGCGGCATCACCGGCTCGACGGTCACGGCGTCCGCGCCCGGTCCGGTGACTTCGAGCGTGAAGCCGTTGCCGCCGATCCGAGGCTGCTCGCCGGTGAGCCGCACCGTGTACGGACCCGACGTCGTCTGCGCGGACACCGGCGTGGACGAACTCCCGCTCCAGAACAGCCACGCGAGCACGCCCGCGACGATCAGCGCGACGACCACGATCAGCACGACCGGACGTCGGCGGGCAGGCGCCGCCGGGGTGGTGGTCGCGTCGGTGCCGGTCACCGTCGGCCTCCTTCCGCGCCCGGCGCCGCGGCCGGGACGTCGATCGTGACGGGCACGGTGACCACCGAGAACCCGCGTTCGGCTTGCAGCCACAGCCGATACCGGCCGGGCGCGGCGAAGGTGTAGGTGAACGGGACGTCCGGGCCGTAGGCGGCGACGGTCTCGTCCGGCTTCCCGGTCATCCCGGCCACGAACGGCGGCATCGCGTGCACGTGAGCCCAGGTCGGCGCGGTCGCGGCGGCCGCGCCGACGTTGCCGGGGCCCGGCAACGGGCCGACGACGATCAGGTGGCCGAGCATGCCCAGCCACGGCTGGAGGTCGGCGGTGCCGAACCTCGCGGTGATCGTGACCGGAACCCCCGGCGTCACCGCGGTGGCGGTGACCTCGACCGGCGTCCCGTCGACGACGCGCTTACCCGGCCCGTCCGGAAGCTTCGCGGGTTCGGAACTTTCACCGGCAGCGACGTCCACTGTGGACCGAACGAGCTGGACGCCGCCGCCGCGCCTCGCGAGTTCGGCGGAGACGGCGTAGGTGCCCGACTCCGGCGGGGTGAAACGGACCCGGTAGTCGCCGGGCGCCACGCGGACCGGGTGCAGATGCCACAGTCGTCCGGACGGCGAGATCACGACGAGATGGACGAGCGCGTCGTCGTGCACGAGCAGGTCGTCGGCCGGACGGCCGGTCGACCCGTCGGTGAACGCGAGCCGCAGTTCCGTGGGGTGTCCCGATTTCGCGTCGTCGGTGTGTACGGCGAAGTTCACCGGCGGCCGTGAGTAATCCATTATGGACAGTTGAGCGTTGGCGTAGGGATCGCTGACGTTGTCGAGCGTCGGGTCGAGCTGCGTGCCGGGCGCCGGCGGGGGTGGCGTGCCCGACGAGAGCAGTGCTCCGGTCACCGCGACGGCCAGCGCGGCGACCATCCCGCCCGCCGGGACGAGCGCGTAGCCGGTGCGCCGCGACCGGATCGCCACGACCAGTGCGAGCACGAGGAACACTCCGGCGGCGACGAACCCGCCGTATGCCGCCTTTTCCCACGGCGGGACGACCCTGGCGGCGACGATGAACGGGATCGTCGCGGTCTGGCCGGTGCCGTCGCCGATCGCGAGTTCCCACGGGCCAGGCTGTTCGACGCGCAACTCGCCGCCGTACAAACCGGGCGTTGCACCGAGCTGGACGTCGGTCTCCGAGCGCACCGCACCGGCCGCCGACGCCCGCAGGTGCAGCGACCCCGGGGCGCTGCCCGCGTGCGTGACGATGTCGACGCGCAGCGGCCCCGGCGTGATGTCGACGCGGCGGATGATGACGGTCAGGTCGCGACTGCCCAGCGTCTGCGCCACCTGGACGTCGTTGCCGACGGGCGCGCCGTCGGCGTACGCGACGCCGCCACCGAGCGCGAACCCCAGTGCGCACAGCAAGAGCAGCAGCGCCGCGCGCCGCCGGTGTGGTTTCGTCCCCATTGCCGGATCAGTCAACCGGTCCGCGCGGGGGAAGGCGTCACGGAGCCGGGGGAATTCCCATCCCCAGTGCGGGGGACCCCGTCCCTGACCGAGGACGGGGGATACGCCTTAGCCCATCAGGAACTCGCGCAGCCGTGCCACGACTTCTCCGGGTTGTTCCTCGGGGAGGAAGTGCCCGCACTCCGGGATCGCCGAGCCGGTGGCGGCCGGCGCGTATTCGCGCCAGATGTCGAGCACCGGCAGCTTGCCGGTCAGCCCGTTGGCGCCCCACAGCGCGAGCAAGGGCATGGCGAGCCGGTTGCCCGCGGCGAAATCGGCGTCGTCGTCGGTGGCGTCGGCGGGGAAGGACGCGCGGTAGTCGTCGAAGCCCGCGCGCAACGCGCCAGGCGCGGAGAACGCGCGGACGTATTCCTCGACGTCCTCGGGGCGCAGGCCTTGTCGCTGGTACGTCCAGCGCTCGAAGAAGTATCCCAGATAGGCCGCGATGTTCTGCCCGGCGAGGAGTTCAGGGAGGTCGGGCTGGAGGTGGAACAGCCAGTGCCAGTAGCCGGCGCCGAGCTCGCTGTCGAGCCGCCGCCACATCTCGCGGGTCGGGATGATGTCCAGCACCGCGAGCCGTTCGACCTGATCGGGCCGGTCCAGCGCCCAGCGGTGGGCGACGCGCCCGCCCCGGTCATGGCCGGCGACGGCGACCCGGTCGAAGCCCAGATGCGTTGCCAACGCGGCGATGTCGGCCGCCATCGTGCGCTTGTCGTAGCCGTCACGCGGTTTGTCGGTGCGCCCGTAGCCCCGGAGGTCCGGCGCGATGACGGTGTGCGTCTCGGCGAGCGGGCCGATGACGCGGTGCCAGCAGTGCGAGGTCTGCGGCCAGCCGTGCAGCAGGAACAGCGGCGGCCCTTCGCCCGCGCGCAGGTAGTGCGTCCGGAGTCCGTTGACCGTCGCCATGGCCGAGTGCTTCTCTAACCCGTTCATGGGGTTAGAGAATAGAGCGCTTCCTAACCCGCGACAAGGGTTAGGATGAGGCGATGCGCAGTCCGGACACCGAATGGGTCTTCGACGGCGGCAGGCCCTGCCTGGACCTGGTCAACACACTCCGCTCGCGGCATCTCGGCGGCGTCGAGCTGTTGACCGGCCCGGACGCGCTCGCCGAGTGGCTCGAACTCGCGGGGTTCACCGTCGGCGCGGCGTCGGTGACCAGTGGGCATCTGATCGCCGCGCGGGCGCTGCGGGAAGCGGTCGACAAGCTGCTGCTGGCGGTGGCCGAGAGCAAAGCGCCACGCCCCGCCGACGTCCAGCTGATCAACGAGGCCGCCGCGGCCGCGCCGCCGCTGCCACCGCGGCTGCGGGTCGAACGGGGTGGCGAGGTGCGCCGGGAGGTCCCGCCGCCGCCTGATCCGGTCGCGTCCGCGTTCGCGGTGCTGGCCGTCGACGCGATCGAGCTGGCGGCGGGGGAGGCGGCCGTGCGGATCTGTGCTGCCGACGACTGCGGCCTGCGGTTCTGTGACGCGTCCCCGCGCCGGACCCGGCAATGGTGTTCGATGGCTCGCTGCGGCAATCGCGCGAAGGCCAGGGCGCACTACGCGCGTACGAAGAACCGGTAGGCGCGGGGATGGGCGCGCAGCCAGACGTTGAGCCGCCCGACCGCACGCATATGCGCCGAGCGCAGCGAGACAGGAACCAGTGCGCCGAAAATCCTTACGGCGGCGGCGAAACGCTCGAACCGGCGCTGGTCGCGATCCGTCCATTGTAGACCCAGTCGCTTGCGGAACGCCGGGGGCAGTGTGGCGCGGATGAGGAAGAGCTGCGCTCGGTGTTGCCCGCGGCGGAGGGGAATCCACCACGAGTCCGGTAGCCATCCCACCGGTTTCCGCACCGTGCGGATGGTTTCCAGCAGGGTCTCGATGGTGCCGTTGCCCTCGAATCCGGCGACCATTTCGTCGTAGTATCGCTCGAATGCTGCCCAGTCTGGCGGCAGATCCTGCTCCCGCACTCCGAGCAGCCTGCCGACGTCGCACATCTGCGCGTAGTATTCGTCCAATTCGGACGAAGACAGTGGACGGCCGAAAAACCGTTGCGCATCAACGGGAACTTTGACCAATGTGGCGTGCACCCAGGCGTAGGCATGCGGATTCAACGCGCTGTAACGGCGTCCGTCGTCGATCCCGGTGAACGTCCGGTGCAGGTCTCGCAGCCGGTTCGCCTCGAACCGCGCGCCCTTTTCGCCGCCGTAGACGTAGATCGACAGTGACGCACCGGTGCGCATCAGCCGCGTCCAAGGATCTTCGGTGTAGTTCGAGTGGTCCCGCACGCCCGCCGCGACCACCGGATGCGCGACCTGCAACAGCAATACCTGTCCGGCCAGCAGAACGTCCCGGAAATCGCCGAAGTAGCGCCACGCCGCCGTGCCCTTGCGTATCGGGACCGCCATTTCAGTCCTGGGCTCCGCGCAGCAGCATCATCAGCGGTTCGGCGGCGGGCACCGCGCTCGCACCGGTCGCGAGACGGCGCAACTGCAACCCGGCGATCAGCGCGACGACGGGACCCGCCAGGCGCTCGGCGTCAGGAACATGCAGCGCTCGCAGGATAGTCACGGCCAGTTCGTCGTACGCGGCGAAGCACCGCTCCGACGCCTCGCGCAGATCGGGGTCTCGTGCCGCTTGCAACCACAGCTCGTGGGGCGCCAGTTCCTGAGTGCCGAACGGCAGCTCCGCGATGACGTGCTCGACGACGACCGCCGCCTGCTCGACGCTCAGCCCCGCCTCGCGGTAGCCCTCGACGAGCCCGGCCAGCTTCGCCGTCTCCTCCTCGGCGAACAGCAGCATCGCCTCGCGCAGGAGTTCGGTCTGGCTGGGAAAGTGATAGGTGAGCGTGCCGAGCGAGACACCGGCGGCGGCGACGATCCGGCGGTTGGTGAGGCCGCCGACGCCGCGTTCGCCGACCACCGTGAGCGTGGCGCGGAGGATGGCCTCCCGGGTGCTCACCAAGCCGTCGCGGGCTGCCGGTCGGGCCACCGTTCGACCTCTTCCAGTTGCGCGGCAAGGGAAATCAGCCGCTCTTCGGCATGCGACGGGCCGAGCAGCTGGGCACCGATGGGCAACCCGTCTCCCGTGAGTCCGGCCGGGACGTTGATTCCCGGCCAGCCCAGGATATTCCACGGCCACGCGTACGGGCAGGCCGCGGTGATCGCCTGGTCGGTCTGCCAGCTGGTGAGCCCGTCGAAGCTGCCGATCGCCGGCGGCGGGGTCGCGGTCGTCGGCGTCAGCAGGATGTCGACCCTGCCGAACACCGAGCCGATCTTCCGGTGCAGCAACGGTTCCGCGCCGCGCGCGAGACGCAGCGCCAGCCCGCCGAGCAGGGTTCCCTGCCGCGCGTTGTCGCGGGTACGCGGGTCGAGCAGGGCACGGTCGGGGACGCGAGTGGTCCAGTCGCGCACACCGGCGAGTGAGCGAGGCAGGAAGCTCAGCCCGATCAGCCGGTAGTCCGGCTCGATCTCGACGATCTCGTGGCCCAGGCCCGCCAGGGTCTCGGCGAGCCGCCGGGTCGCCGCGTTCACCACCGGGTCGAGCCGGGTTTTCGTTGCGGTGAAAGGAATCCGGGTGGACAGTCCGATGCGGAGGGTGCCCGGCGCGCGGTGTGCCGCCGCCTGGAACTTCTCCCGCGTCCCCGCCGCGACGTCGAGCAGGAGCGCGGCGTCGGCGACCGTCCTGGCCAGCGGGCCGAGCACGGTGAGGCCGTGGAACAGTTCGCCGTCGGTCGGGATGCGGCCGCGCTGGGGCTTGATCCCGACCAGCCCGGTCCACGCCGCCGGGATCCGGATCGACCCGGCGCCGTCCGAACCCAGCGCGGCGGGGACGACACCGGCGGCGACCGCGGCAGCCGAGCCGCCGGACGAACCTCCCGGCGTGTGCCCGGTGTGCCACGGGTTGCGGGTGGCGCCGAAGGCCGGCCCCTCGGTGAACGGCCACTGGCCCAGCTCGGGGGTGTTCGTCTTGCCGATGATCACCGCGCCCGCGTTCCGGAGCCGGGTGACGGCGGGGGAGTCCGCGGTGGCAACGGGGAACTCGCCGGGACAGCCGAACGCCGTAGGCAGACCGGTGATGTCGATGTCGTCCTTGATCGCGATCGGCACGCCGAGCAGCGGGGCGCGTTCGCCGTCGGCGAGCTTGCGATCGGCGTCCGCGGCTTCGCGCAGGGCTTCGTCTTCACGGAGGTGGCGGAACGCGTTGAGGACGGGCTGGCTCGCCTTCGCGTGATCGAGGGCCGCGGCGGTGAGTTCGGCGGAGCTGACCGCGCCCTCGGCGAGGCGGCGCGCCTGATCGGCGAGCCCGGCGAACGTGAGGCCGGTCTGCGGGGTTGCGGTCATGGCTGCTCCCGTCTCGTTCGTTCGAACGAACAATACCACCGTTCACGTGGTGTTCGCCCACGCGACGTCCGGGGTCGAGCGCCCCAAGGAGGTTTGTCAGTAGTGGTCGCGTGCGATGGCTGGTGCGGGTTTCGCGCTGGTCAACAGGGTCGTGAATGGTCCATTGGGGACGTTCAACGTCGCCAAGGTCCCCTTCGCGACACCCCAGCACCGGGCCCCATGTCCCGAACGCGTCGTTCGGGACGTTCACCGTCCCCAACGGAGCTTTCGCGACACCGACACCACCGCGCCAGCCCGCCCCGTCAGCCACCAACGTCACTCGACCGCCCCGGGGAACGGACCCCAGCGAAGCCGCACCCCATCCCTTACCGAGAAAGACCTCAGTGGGGCGCATGGCGGCGTCGCTACCGTGAACGCGGTGGATACCGAGACCGTGGAGGCACGATGACGTACGACCTGGCTGGCTTCCCCGGCGCGGCGCTCAACGCCGTACCCCGTGTCGAGCTTGGTGGCCTGCCCACCCCGCTGTTGCCCGCGCCGCGCCTCGGCGAAGCGCTCGGCCTGCCGAATCTGCTGCTCAAACGGGACGACGTGCATCCGCTGGGCGTCGGCGGTAACAAGCTCTGCAAGCTGGAGTTCCACCTCGGCGCCGCGCTCGCCGCGGGCGCGGACACGGTCGTCACGTTCGGCGCGTTGCAGACCAACCACGGTCGTCAGACCGCCGCCGCCTGCGCGAAGCTCGGGCTGCGCTGCGAACTCGTCCTCACGGCGAAGGTCCCGCGCTCGGGCGAGGCCTACGAGCGCTCCGGGAACCTCTCGCTCGATCGGCTCTTCGGCGCCCGGGTACACGTCTGCGCCGACGGCGAGGAGACCGGCCGCGTCTACGACCGGCTGATCGCCGAAGCCGCCGCCGAGGGCCGCACGGTCGCGACGGTCCCGGTCGGCGGTTCCGACGCGCTCGGCACCCTCGGCTACGTCGCGGCGACGCGTGAGCTGGCCGTCCAGCTCGCCGATCTCGGGATCGAGCGAGCCCGCGTCGTCGCGCCGCACGCGAGTGGCGCCACCTCGGCCGGGATCACGCTGGGCAGCGCGCTGCTGGGCGGCCTCGGCGTCGACATCGCGTGCGTCAGCCATCCGCTCGACGAAGCCACCGAGAACCTGGCGCAGCTGGTCGCCGAGGGCGCCGCGCTGCTGGACGTCGCCCCGCCCGCGCTCGATCACGTGCGGATGAGCGACAGCACGATCGGCCCCGGCTACGGCGTCCCGACCGACGAGACCTGGGCGGCGCTACGGCTTTTCGGCCGGACCGAGGGCGTCGTGCTGGACCCGGTCTACACCGGCAAGGTGGGTGCCGCGCTCGTCGAATGGGCTGCGCAGGGCAGGTTCGCCCCCGCCGAGCACGTCGTGTTCGTGCACACCGGCGGCCTGCCCGGCCTGTACGGCTACGCGCCCGAATTCGCCGCCGCGGTCGAGACCGGTGACAGCCTCGCTCACCTCGGCGATGCGCGCGACGCGCAGTAGGCCGCACAGCAGGAAGACGTCGGCGACGAGCAACAGCTTCTGCGTGATCCCGATCGGCAGGCTGGTGGCCAGCACGTGGAACACCCCGTGGTAGGCCTCGTCCAGGCGCACGAGGACGAAGCTGAGCCCGAACAGGCCGAACGCGGCGGCGGTCAGCCGCAGCCGCCGGACGACCAGCGCGCGCTCCGGCCGTCCGCGCAGCGTGTCCAGCATCGAGAAGGCCGCGCCCGGCAGGCTGAGGAACGCGATCAGGCACGAGTACAGGTGGATCTCGCCGCTGACCGGGTCCGGGGCCGCCGGATAGCTCGCCGGGAAGGCCGCGGCCGTGGCCAGGCCCAGCGCCCAGAGCACCAGCAGCAGCCGCGCCGTCCGGGACAGCTGGACCCCGGCGCCGTGCAGTGCTCCGAGCACCGCCAGCGATCCGATGGCCATCGACAGCATGCTCGCCGCGAGCATGCCGGTGCCGCGGTCGGTGAAGGCGTAGCTGGACAGTGTGTCGTAGACGGGGTCGTGCGAGCTGATCACGTGCAGCACCGTGATCGTGAACAGGCTCCAGCCGATCCCCGCGATAGCGACGAGGGGGGGCCGCGCCGGGCCCGGGCGGCGGGGGGCGCATAAAAAAATACAACCCACCCAACAAGCTAACGAGGCGCGGGAGGGGGGGGGGGGGGGTGAGTGTG
>NZ_JBHYIQ010000021.1:0-4425 GCF_042739895.1 Amycolatopsis sp. NPDC059021 | reverse complement strand
CCGCGGATCCCCCACCGCGGCCCCGCCCAACGCCCCCGCGACCGCCCCGGGCGGGGCGTAAACCCCCCCCGTGGTCGCGCCCCGCGCCGGGCGTCGCCCCCCGGTCCCCGCCCCCCCCCCGCCCCCCCCTCTCCCCTCTCCTCCTGAATCCCCATGTATCCAGGTTCGTCGCCCGCGACGCGTTCGTGATCAGGGAAGACCCTGAATTCCCCCGGAAGCCTGATATCAGGCGGTGAAGTCCACCACAACGAGTGCCTGGTCGTCGTGCCGCTTCGCGCGGGGCCAGCGCGTGCCGTCCGGGTCCTGCTTCTCGGCGGTGCGGACGGCGTCGAGCACCGCGTCCGGACCGTCCGAGCGGGCGAGGCGCAGTGCTTCGGGCCAGTCGAACAGGTGGTACTCGTCGACCCCGATCGCGACCCCGTCACTGGCCAGCAGCGCGACGTCCACCGTCGTCCTCGGCCAGGTCCGCCGCACCGCCTTCGCGGCCGCGCCGGGATCCGCTTCGGCGACCCAGAAACCGTCGTCGGCGTTGCGCCTGCGCCGGACGTCCGCGCCGGTCTGGAGCTTCCCGCCGTCTCGCAGCGTGACGAGCCGGTCGTCCGACACGACGTCCAGCTTGGTGTCGCCGAACCGCCCGAAGGCGACGATCGGGCTGTCCGCGAGCACCAGTGCCTCGACCTCGTCGGGTTGCCAGCGCAGCATCGCGACGGTGCTCGACGGCGCGTTCCCGGGCCGTAGGCCGTGCTCCGCGGCGACGTCGGCGATCGACGCGGCGAGCACGTCGGCCAGGTCCGCGTCCGGTTCGGCGTGCAGGCCGGCGGCGAGCCTGCCGGCGAGCAGCCCGGCGTACCAGCCGCCGGGAGGCAGGTCGGGGTGCGGTGAGGTGGCGCCGTCGAGCAGGAGGACCGCGTTGTCCAGCACCACGACGTGGTCCTCGGTGGGGCGGTCGGCGCCGTCCGCGCCGACCCCGGCCCGTTCGGCGATGGCGATGTCGGGCATCCCGCGACTGTAGTACGGCGTCAACTGAGGTTGACATACTCGGCGATGTCAACGTAAGTTGACAGCATGACTGAGGCAACGGACCTGGCCGCGCGAGCGGGCGATCGCGATCCCCGGGTGGGGCTGCGCGCCGTCGCCGCGCTCCGGCGGCTGCTGGAGCAACTGGAGGCCGTGCAGGTGCGCAGCGCGCGGGTGCACGGGTGGTCGTGGCAGGAGATCGCCGCCGAGCTGGGGGTCAGCAGGCAGGCGGTCCACAAGAAGTACGGGAGGCACTGATGTTCGAACGGTTCACCCCCGACGTCCGGTTCGCGCTCGTCGACGCGCAGCGGCTCGCCACCGAGATGGGTTCACGGGAGATCGAGCCGCTGCATCTGCTGGCCGAACTCGTCCGAAGCGCCGACAGCGACGCGTCCCGCCTGCTCACGCGGCTGGGGGTGTCACGAGACGACATCGCGGGGGAGCTCGAGCGGTTCCGCCGCCGGGGTGGGATCACCGACACCGACGCCGAGGCGCTGACGGAGCTGGGTATCGACGTCGAGCAGATCGTCGAACGGATCGAGCAGGCCCATGGTCCCGGCGCGCTCGCGGGACCGGGGCAGGGCCGCCGGGGCAAGCGCGCGCATCTGCCGTTCGCCCCGACGACGAAGAAGCTGATCGAGGGCAGTCTGCGGCAGGCGGTCGAGATCGGGGACAAGATCCTCGGGCAGGACCACCTCCTGCTCGCACTGGCGGCACAGCAGGGGGTCGCCGCCGACCTGCTCGCCCGGCACGGCGCCGACTATCCGACGCTGCGCCGGGCGATGCGGGAACGCAAGGCCGGCTAATGTGCGCCGTCTGGGCACCGTCGGTCCGGTTCCTCCTCTGGCAGGTCTTCCGTGCCGGGAGCTTCGGGACCGCGCCAGGTCACCAACGGCAGGAGGGCCTGAGCGAGCGGGCCGATGGCCAGCGCGTAGAACACCGTCCCCACGCCCACCGACCCGCCGAGCAGCCAGCCCGCGGCGAGCACGGTCACCTCGATCCCGGTGCGCACCAGCCGGACGGACCAGCCGGTGCGCGCCGCGAGGCCGGTCATCAGCCCGTCGCGCGGGCCGGGGCCGAGGCGGGTGCCGACGTAGACCGCCGTCGCGACGCCGTTGAGCACCACCCCGCCGGCCAGCAGCGTGATCTGCCAGGCGAGGACGTGCTGGTCCGGTAGTACGGCACGGACCAGGTCGACGACGATCGAGATGACCACGATGTTGGCGACCGTGCCGATACCGGGCCGCTGCCGGATCGGGATCCACAGCAGGAGCACGGCGACGGCGATGATCGCGGTGAGCGTGCCGAAGCTCAGTCCGGTGAGTTTGTTGAGCCCGTCGCTGAGGACGTCCCACGGGGCGAGGCCGAGATGTGCCCGGGTCATCATCGCCATGCTCGTGCCGTACAGGGCGAGGCCCGCGAGCAGCTGCGCACTGCGCCGCACGGGGGCGTGGGTGATCCGGACGGGGCGGAGATCGAGTTGTGCCACGGATCCACTATCAAGGCCAAGTGGTCTTGAAGACCATGGCCAATTCGTCATAATTGGCCTTATGCAACCCCAGATCCCGCCAGGTGGACGGATATCGGGTCCTCGATTGGCCGTTTTGCTGGGTTCCTGGCGGCAAGGTGGCTCGCGGCACGGAGCCGCCGACCTCGCGGCCGCCATCGAACTGCACGTCCTGGACGGCCAGCTCCCGCTCGGCACCCGGCTGCCCGCCGAGCGAGAGCTGGCCGAAGCGCTGGGGATCAGCCGGACACTGATCGGCGCGGCACTTGACCGGCTGCGGGAGAGCGGGATCGTGGCCAGCCGCCGCGGCGCCGGATCGTGGGTCGCGGCACCGAGGCGGCGAGGCGGCGGGCCGCTGATGCCCTCCGGCGACGGCCTGATCTGCCTCGCGCGCGCGGCGCCGTCGGCGCTTCCCGGCATGGCCGGGGTACTCGACACCGCCCGCCGGACACTCACCGAGCACCTCGGCGAGCACGGCTACTACGAGCGTGGGCTGCTGGAGCTGCGGGAACGCATCGCGCAGCGCTACACCGACCGTGGGCTGCCCACCTCGGCGTCGCAGGTGATGGTCACCAACGGCGCCCATCACGCGTTCGTGCTGGTCCTGCGCATGCTGACCGGGCCGGGCGACCGGGTGCTGGTCGAGCAGCCAACCTATCCGAACGCACTGGAGGCCATCCGGTCCGCGCACGCCGTCCCGGTGCCGGTCGCGCTCGATCCGGCGGGCGCGCGCGGCTGGGACATCGCCGGCATCGACGCCGCGGTACGCCAGGCGGCACCCCGGCTGGCCTACCTCGTGGTCGACTTCCACAACCCGACCGGCCTGCGGCTCGACGCGGAAGGCCGGGAGCGGCTCGGTGCGGTGCTGGCCAGGGCAAGGACACCGGTGGTGGTCGACGAAACCCTGGTCGAGCTGGACTACGAGAGTGACCCGCTGGACGGGCCGCCCCCGTTGGCCGCGGCGGCGGGGGACCTGGCGATCACTGTCGGTTCGGCGTCGAAGTCGCATTGGGGCGGTCTGCGGCTGGGCTGGATCCGGGCGTCGGAGGACATGCTGGGCAGGCTGGTCTCGTCGCGGTTCGCCGTGGATCTCGGGTCACCGGTGTTCGAACAGGTCGTGCTCGCGGAGCTGCTCGCCGAGGCGGGCTCCGGGATGCTGGCGCAGCGTCGCGAGGAGTTCCGTGCCCGCAGGGACGGGCTGGCCGAGGCGTTGAGCTGGTACTGCCCGGATTGGACGTGGACGCTGCCACCGGGTGGCCTGTCGCTGTGGTGCCGGCTGCCGGAGCCGATGAGCACCCGGCTCGCGGTCGCCGCCGCCGGACACGGTGTGCAGATCGCGCCCGGTTCGCGGTTCGGTGTCCACGGAGGACTGGAACGCTGGCTGCGCCTGCCCTTCGCGCAGCCACCGGATCGGCTCTACGAAGCGGTCCGCAGGCTCAGCGCCGCCGCGTCCTCCGTCCGCGGTACGCCCGCCCCGGTCGCCACCGAAGTCCCGATCGCCTGAACGACGACAACCGGTGCGCTGGATGGGGTCCGGTCCGGCCGCTCCAGGGATGGGCGGCGGTCGATGGGCATCCAGCGCACCGGTTGTGCGTGCCCGCTCCGGTGTCATCCGGCGCGGGCACCGCGGCGGCTTCCCGGCACAGCCCCTCGACGTGCCGGGAAGCGCCCGCGGTTTGGGTGGCTTCGGGCCTTGACGGTTTCCCGTTCGGCGCGGTGAACGGGAACCCCCGGAGCACACCCGGTGTGGGTCCCGGCGCCGCGGGGGCCGCGCCGGGGCCGGGCCCCGGCCCCCACCCCCCCGGCGGGGGGGGGGGTGTGGGGCCCGCGAGGGCTTCTGGTGGGTGTATTTGTTGTTTTTATGCTTCGC
This sequence comes from Amycolatopsis sp. NPDC059021, assembly GCF_042739895.1. Classification (NCBI taxonomy): domain Bacteria; kingdom Bacillati; phylum Actinomycetota; class Actinomycetes; order Pseudonocardiales; family Pseudonocardiaceae; genus Amycolatopsis; species Amycolatopsis sp. NPDC059021. Next base: position 31 of record NZ_JBHYIQ010000021.1, on the reverse strand, counting down.
CGCCGCCACACCCAAGGGCATTTGGTCGATC
>NZ_JBHYIQ010000020.1:114040-125265 GCF_042739895.1 Amycolatopsis sp. NPDC059021 | reverse complement strand
GGCCTCTTGAGGGACCCTGGGTCCCTCAAGGAGGCCCCCACGGACTTGTGTCGCACTCGAGTGCTGCGGAGTGCGACAAGGGCGTCCCTCGGTGCGGTGAGCGCGCTGAAGGCGTCCTTCAGCACATCCGAGGCGCACCGGTGTCTCGAACGACGCGTTCGAGACGATCAACGTCCTCAACGCGTCGTTCGGGACACACCCCGCGCGGCCCCCTGCCCTTCGCACCGCTCCAAGCCCCAGGCAGGCCACCGATTTCCGGGGTTGTCCACAGTCAGGGAGCACATGTGGACAATTCCCGCCCGCCGCGGCGATCACGCCGGTTTTGTCGTGCCTCGGCGGTAGACTGGTTGCGGGGTCGTCCCCCGGGAGGGTGGGGGATACCCAGAGCAGGGCAGCCGTGGCCGGGAGCGCGGCAAGGCCCTGGTGGGTAAGGGAAGGCGGGGTCAGCCCGCCACGGCGTCGGAGATCCAGGGGGCCACCGGGAGATCGCGGTCCAGGCATTCGACGGAAAGCCGGATCGTCCAGCGCAGGGCCTGCAGCACGAGCGAGTCGACCTCGTCCGGGGCCGCGTTGGCCAGCGCGATCTCGACCTGCTCCTGCGCGGCCGCCGTGTTGCCGTGCACCTCGGCCAGCAGCGTCCGCACGGCCGTCCGCACGGGCGGGTCGGCCTGGTCGATCGAGACCTCCTCGCCCGCCTCGTCGAACACCTGCACCTTCACCGGTGCGCTGCCGCCGTCCCCGAGCGTCGACACCATCGCGCTGCACTCGCCGAAAAGCAGCAGCATCAGCGCTTTCGTCTCGTCCGAGCGGGCCTGCGGCTCGGCCGACGTGGGCGCGACCTGGTCCAGCGCCTCGGCGTCCTCACCGAGGCTGATCGCGACGAGCGCGCGCTGCGCTTTCTCGACGAGCCGCCGCTCGTCCTCGCTCCTGTCCGGGTCCACAGCCCCTATCAAACACCAGCATCGGTGATCGTGGGGATACCCGGAACACGGGCCGGTGGCGTGCCCCTCACTCGGCCGCGCGCAACGCACCGAGCGCGAGGCGGCACAGCAGCTCGGCCAGCTCCTCGTCACCGAGATGGCGGTTGTACGGGGTCGAATTGATCAGCCCGAACACGGCGTGTGCCGCCGACCGGGCCCGGCGTTCGCTCAGGCCGGGCACCGTGTCCCGGATCGCGCGGACCCACACCTCGACGTACTGCCGCTGCAGTGCGCGTACCTGCTTGCGGTCACTGTCGGTGAGATTCGCCAGGTTGCGTTCCTGCACCGTGATCAACGCCGGATGCTGCAACGCGAAGTCGACGTGGAAGCGCACCAGCTCGGCCAGCACGTTCTTCGGGTCACCGAGGCCGGCCCGCGCGCTGCCGCCGTCGAGCAGGTAACGGCTGATCGAATTGAGCATCTCGCCGAGGATCGAGTCCTTGCTGCGGAAATGCCGGTACAGGGCGGGCCCGGAGATCCCGACGGCGGCGCCGATGTCGTCGATGCCGACACCGTGGAAACCGTGGTGCGCGAACAGCTCGGCGGCCGCGGCCATGATCTGTTCGCGCCTGTTCGCCTTCGCGCCGTTCGCGAGTGGGGTGGGGTTCGCCGCCATCTGGTCATGTTAACAACCGCTAACAAGTGACCACGACTTCCTGAGTAGGCCATGCGGTTACGCGGTTTTCTAGGGGTTCCTCGTGGAGTACCCACCTGTAATGCTTCCTTCATGTCAGGCTGTCACGAAGGAGTGACTATGACCCGTCCCCTCATCCGCTGGTGTACGGCCGTGGCCGTCGCCGCTCTCACCACGTTCGGCCTCGCCGGGACCGCGAACGCGATCCAGGCGACCACCTACGCAGCGCTCGGCGACTCGTACTCCTCCGGCGTCGGTGCCGGAGATTACGGCGACTCCGGCGACTGCATGCGCAGTTCCAACGCCTACCCGCAACTCTGGACCAACGCCCATTCGGGCACCAAGCTCACCTTCGTCGCCTGTTCTGGGGCTCGCACGGGCGACGTCGTCAACCAGGCGGCTTCGGTGACCTCGGGGACCACCCTGGTCACCGTGTCCGTCGGCGGCAACGACGCCGGATTCACCGACGTGATCAAGACCTGCACGCTCAACGACGACCAGACCTGCGTCAACCGGGTGAACCAGGCGAAGACCTACGTCAACGGCACGTTGCCCGGCCTGCTCGACAAGGTCTACAGCACCATCAAGCAGAAGGCGCCGAACGCGAAGCTCGTCGTGCTCGGCTACCCGCACATGTACAAGGTGCCGGGCTCGTGCAACGTCGGCCTGTCCGACACGAAGCGCTCGGCGATCAACTCCGGTTCGGACGCTCTCGCATCGACGATCTCCCAGCGTGCTTCGGCCGCCGGGGCCACGTTCATCGACATGCGCTCGCCGTTCAGCGGGCACGAGATCTGCTCGTCCGACTGGTGGCTGCACAGCCTGACCTGGCCGGTGACGGAGTCCTACCACCCGACGGCGACCGGGCAGTCGAGTGGCTACTACGCGGCACTGAAGGCCAAGATCGGCTGATCCTGTTCCTCGTCGCTGGACAGAACGGGTTAGTAGTCGTTAACATCCGAGAGGAGTTAACGACTGCTAACCTGTCTGCGTCCGGGGGACGACGAGGGAGTCATGGACACGCCGGTACTGAACAGCTCCGCCGATCCACGGAGTGAAACGTACGCCCGCAGCGCCACCTCGCACGCCGAACTCGTGGAGGACCTGCGCAAGCGCCTGGACGCCGCGCGGCTCGGCGGCCCCGAGAAAGCGCGTACCCGCCACGTCGAACGCGGCAAACTGCTGCCGCGCGACCGGGTCGACACCCTGCTCGACCCGGGTTCACCCTTCCTTGAGCTGTCCCCGCTCGCGGCCACCGGGATGTACGACGACGAGGCGCCGTCGGCGGGCATCATCACCGGCATCGGCCGGGTGTCCGGCCGCGAGTGCGTGATCGTCGCCAACGACGCGACGGTCAAGGGCGGCACCTACTACCCGATGACGGTCAAGAAGCATCTGCGTGCCCAGGAAGTCGCGCTGCACAACAACCTGCCGTGCGTCTACCTGGTGGATTCCGGCGGCGCGTTCCTGCCGCGGCAGGACGAGGTCTTCCCGGATCGTGAGCACTTCGGCCGGATCTTCTACAACCAGGCGACGATGTCCGGCCGCGGGATCCCGCAGATCGCCGCGGTCCTCGGTTCGTGCACCGCCGGCGGCGCGTACGTCCCGGCCATGAGCGACGAAGCGGTCATCGTGCGCAATCAGGGCACGATCTTCCTCGGCGGCCCGCCGCTGGTGAAGGCCGCGACCGGCGAGGTCGTCACGGCGGAGGAGCTCGGCGGCGGTGACGTCCACGCGCGTCAGTCCGGCGTCACCGACCACCTCGCCGACGACGACGCGCACGCGCTGCGCATAGTTCGCTCGATCGTGTCGACTCTCGGCCCGCGGACGCCGCGGCCGTGGGACGTGACCCCGGTCGAGGAACCCGCCGTCGACCCGGCCGAGTTGTACGGCGTCGTGCCGACCGATCCGCGCGTGCCTTACGACGTCCGCGAGGTGATCGCGCGGATCGTCGACGGCAGCCGGTTCGGCGAGTTCAAGAAGGAATACGGGTCCACTTTGGTCACCGGGTTCGCCCGGATCCACGGTCACCCCGTCGGCATCGTCGCGAACAACGGCGTGCTGTTCGCCGAGTCGGCGATGAAGGGCGCGCATTTCATCGAGCTGTGCGACAAGCGCTCGATCCCGTTGCTGTTCCTGCAGAACATCACCGGGTTCATGGTCGGCCGCGCGTACGAGGCGGGCGGTATCGCCAAGCACGGCGCGAAGATGGTCACCGCCGTCGCGTGTGCCCGCGTGCCCAAGCTGACCGTGATCATCGGTGGCTCGTTCGGCGCGGGCAACTACTCGATGTGCGGACGGGCGTATTCGCCGCGTTTCCTGTGGATGTGGCCGAACGCGCGGATCTCGGTGATGGGCGGCGAGCAAGCGGCGTCGGTGCTGTCGACGGTTCGCCGCGACGCCATCGAATCACGTGGTGGCGAATGGTCCACAGAGGACGAAGAGGCCTTCAAGGACCCGATCCGTGAACAGTACGAGGCGCAGGGCAGTCCGTACTACTCGACGGCGCGGCTGTGGGATGACGGCGTGATCGACCCGGCGGACACCCGCACGGTGGTCGGGCTCGCGCTGTCTGCGGCGGCGAACGCGCCTTTGTCCGAGGTCAACTACGGCGTCTTCAGGATGTGAGCATGTTCGACACGGTGCTGGTCGCCAACCGGGGTGAGATCGCGGTCCGCGTCATCCGGACCCTGCGTGATCTGGGCATCCGCTCGGTCGCGGTCTACAGCGACGCCGACGCGAACGCTCGGCACGTCCGGGAGGCGCACACGGCGGTCCGTATCGGGCCCGCCGAGGCGGCGAAAAGCTATTTGTCGATTCCGGCGATCGTCCAGGCCGCGCGGGACACCGGCGCGCAGGCCGTGCACCCGGGTTACGGCTTCCTGGCGGAGAACGCCGGGTTCGCGCGGGCCTGCGAGGAAGCGGGGCTGGTCTTCATCGGCCCGCCGGTCGGCGCGATCGACGCGATGGGCGACAAGATCCGCGCCAAGGCGACGGTGTCGAAGGCGGGCGTCCCCGTCGTGCCCGGCGCGTCCGATGTGGACATTCCGGCCGGTGGCTTCGCCGAGGCGGCGGCCGGGGTCGGGTACCCGTTGCTGCTCAAGCCGTCCGCCGGTGGCGGCGGCAAGGGCATGCGGCTGGTGACCGAACCGTCCGAACTGGACGCCGCGGTCGAGTCCGCGCGCCGTGAGGCCAAGGGTTCGTTCGGTGACGACACGTTGCTGCTGGAGCGGTTCGTCACCACGCCGCGGCACATCGAGATCCAGGTGCTCGCCGACAAGCACGGCAACGTGATCCACCTCGGCGAACGCGAGTGCAGTCTGCAGCGGCGCCACCAGAAGATCATCGAGGAAGCGCCTTCGGCTCTGCTGGACGAGGCGACGCGCGCGAAGATGGGCGCGTCCGCGGTCGAAGCCGCGCGGTCGGTCGGTTATGTCGGCGCGGGGACCGTCGAGTTCATCATGTCCGCGCACGACCCCGGCGAATACTTCTTCATGGAGATGAACACCCGCCTGCAGGTCGAGCACCCGGTCACCGAGCTGGTCACCGGGCTGGACCTGGTTGAATGGCAGGTCCGTGTCGCGGCGGGGGAGCCGCTCACCCTTGCGCAGGACGACGTCCGGCTCACCGGGCACGCGGTCGAAGCCCGGGTTTACGCGGAAGATCCCGCGCGTGGCTTCATCCCGACCGGCGGAACCGTGCTGGCCGTGCACGAACCCTCGGGCGACGGAGTCCGCGTCGACTCGTGGATGTCCGAAGGCGCGGTGATCGGCTCGAACTACGACCCGATGCTGGCCAAGGTCATCGCCCACGGCCCGGACCGCGCGGCCGCGCTGCACCGGCTCGACCTCGCGCTCGCCGACACCGCGCTGCTCGGCGTCGGCACCAACGTGGCGTTCCTGCGTGGATTGCTGGCCGATCCCGATGTGCGGGAAGGAAAGCTCGACACCGAGCTTGTCGACCGGCGTCTGTCCACTCTGGTCTCTTCCGAGGTGCCGGAGGAGTTCTTCGTCGCCGCGGCACTGGACCGGCTGCTGGAACTGCAGCCGAGCGGGTCCATTGTGGACCCCTGGGACGTCCCGAACGGCTGGCGCATCGGTGGTTCGGGCGGGGTGACCTTCCGGCTCAAGGCCGGCACCGAACAAGCCGTGGTGAAGGTCGTGGGCACGCCCGCCGACGCGACGGTCACCGTCGGGGACGGCGAGCCGGTGCGGGTCTCCGCCCGGCGGGACGGTGACGTGCTGGAAGTGCGGCACCCCAGCGGTTTCCACCGCTACCGGCAGGCCTGCGGTCCGAACAGGACGGTCTGGCTGGCCAGGGACGGACACGGCTTCGCCTTCGGGGAACAGGAAAACATCCTTCTCGCCCGCGGTGAAGCCGCCGGTGCCGGGCCGGTCACCAGTCCGATGCCGGGCACGGTGCTGGTCGTCAAGGTGGCCGCGGGCGACGTCGTCAGCGCCGGAACACCGCTGCTCGTCGTCGAGGCCATGAAGATGGAGCACACCGTCACCGCGCCGATCGACGGCGTGGTCAGCGAACTTTCCGTCCGCGTCGGCCAACAGGTCGCGCTGGACGAAACCCTTGCCGTCGTGACACCCCACGAGGAGAAATCGTGATCGACTTCCGCCTGGACGAAGAGTACGAGTCGCTGCGCAAGACCGTCGAAGACTTCGCGCACGCCGAGGTCGCTCCGGTGATCGGCGAACTGTACGAGCGCGAGGAATTCCCCTACGAGCTCGTCGCGAAGATGGGCGAAATGGGCTTGTTCGGGCTCCCGTTCCCCGAGGAGTTCGGCGGGATGGGCGGCGACTACTTCGCGCTGTGCCTCGCGCTGGAGGAGCTGGCGCGCGTGGACTCCTCGGTCGCCATCACCCTGGAGGCCGGGGTGTCGCTGGGCGCGATGCCGATCTATCGCTTCGGCAGCCAGGAACAGAAGGAGAAGTGGCTGCCCTCGCTGTGCGCGGGCGAGGCGCTGGGCGGTTTCGGGCTGACCGAACCCGGCGGCGGCTCCGACGCGGGAGCGACCCGGACGCGCGCCAAGCTCGACGGCGACGAGTGGATCATCAACGGCAGCAAGGCGTTCATCACCAACTCCGGCACCGACATCACGAAGCTGGTCACCGTCACCGCGGTCACCGACGTGATGGAGAACGGGCGCAAGGAGATCTCCGCGATCATCGTGCCCTCGGGAACTCCGGGATTCGAGGTCGCGCCCAAGTACTCGAAGGTCGGCTGGAACTGCTCCGACACCCACGAACTGTCCTTTTCGGACGTACGAGTGCCTGCCGAAAACCTGGTGGGCGAACGCGGCCGGGGATACGCGCAGTTCTTGTCCATTTTGGACGAGGGCAGGGTGGCCATCGCCGCGCTGAGCGTCGGGCTGGCACAGGGCTGTGTCGACGAATGCCTCAAGTACGTCAAGGATCGTGTCGCCTTCGGCAAGCGGATCGGGGAGTACCAGGCGATCCAGTTCAAGATCGCCGACATGGAGGTCCGCACGCACACCGCCCGGCTGGCCTACTACCAGGCGGCGTCGAAGATGCTGCGCGGCGAGCCGTTCAAGAAGGAGGCGTCGATCGCGAAGCTCGTCGCGTCGAACGCGGCGATGGACAACTCGCGGGACGCCACGCAGATCTTCGGCGGCTACGGCTTCATGAACGAGTTCCCGGTGGGCCGTTTCTACCGGGACGCCAAGATCCTCGAGGTCGGCGAGGGCACCAGCGAGGTGCAGAAGATGCTGATCTCGCGCCACCTCGGCGTCGCCTGAGCCCGCGCTTGAAATGCCGTCAAGGCCACCTTACGGGCGTCAGACGCCCGTAAGGTGGCCTTGACGTACTGCGGTCAGAGACGTTCGTGGACGATCTTCGTGACGAGCGTGGGATCTTCGAGATGGACGTCGTGGCCGGTCGGCGTCGCGATGAGTTCCATCGCGCCGTCGGCCGCCAGCGCGGCGAGCCGTTCGCCCAGCCAGCGTTCGTGCGCGCGCCAGGTTTCCTGCACCGCCTCGGGCAGCAGATCCGCCATCGAACGGGTCGACCGGGTGACCACCAGCGGGCCACTCGCGCGGCGGTAGGCCGCGAACCGGTCGAGGTTCTCGAAGGCGTGCACGACTGTCCTGAGGTAGTCGTCGAGTCTCGTGCCCATGTCTTCGAGTGCTGCCCGTAGCGCGGCATGCTCCTGGGCTTCCCGTTCGGGGGCGAGTCCCGCGTACTGGCTGGGATGAATGGGATTGCCGTGCCCGTCGAGGTTGACCGCGAGCGGGCAGTCGGGATGCTCCGCGGCCCAGAGCGCGGCGATCATGCCGCCGAGCGAGTGCCCGACGACGGCCGGCCGAACGAGGGCGAGGGCGTCGGCGACCGCGGCGACGTCGGACAGCACCAGCTCCCACGACCAGGCCGCCGCGGGAGTCCGGCCGTGCCCGCGGAGATCGACGGCGACCGGGCGGTACCCGAGCGCGCTCAGCCGCGCGGCGACCTCGGTCCAGTCCTCACTGGACCGATCACCGCCGTGCAGGAGCACGATCGGCCTTCCCGTGCCGCCGTGATCGATGACGTGCAGGGGTACTTCCCCGTTGGTGACGGTGAGCGTGGGCATGTCGCAACACAATCACGCGTGGCGGGGACGGGGCGACGGAATTTGGACGCGTAACCGCGGCGCGTATTGCGTGATGACGTTTCTGGCGTCACGCGAAGGAGGGTTTCATGCGCAAGCGCTTACCGGCGGCCATGGTGGCCGCGGGCGCGATGGCCGGGGTGATGGGTGTGTCCGCACCCGGTGCGGAGGCGGCCCCGGCGCCGCAGTACAGACTCGTGCTCGGTTCCGCGACCACGCTGGAATATCGCGGGATCAACGCGCGCGGCGACATCATCGGTCTCGGCACCGACCCGTCGTCCCAAGGGCGGGAGAAAGGTTTCATCCTCAAGGCGGGCTCGAAGACTCCGGTCTTCCTCAACGCGCCCGGCAGCGGTTCCAACCTGCGTGAGGAAACCAGGGCGCTGTCCATCAACGACCAGGGCATGGTGGTCGGGCGGTACGGGAAAGTCGTGGTCTTCCCCGGCGGCGTGGCAGAGGTGCCCCGGCCGGTCCTCTGGCCGGGTCCCGGTGGCACCGGGACCGACCTCGGCGTGAATCCCGCCGGGACGGCCGAGGCGCTCGGCATCAACAACAAACAGCAGATCGTGGGCACCCAGGGCGGTATCGCGGGCACCCCGTGGTCCGAACAGGGCTCGACGGTGACCAATCTTCCCCTGTTCCCCGGCGGCAAGACCGGTGAGGCGCTCGCCGTCAACGGCAACGGGGTGGTGGTCGGCGACGCCGCGCAGGCCGACGGCAGCAAGGCCGCCGCGGAGTGGGTCGACGGGAAGATCAGCTCACTCGGCACGCTCAACGGCGGCTCGTCCGCCGAAGCGCTGGCCATCAACACCGCCGGCCAGGCGGTGGGCGATGCCCTGCCGCCCGGCGCCCCGCCCACCCTGCCCCATGCGGTGCTGTACCAGGGCGGCAAGGCGATCGACCTCGATGTGCCGGGTACCGGCCGGAACGCCGCGCGGGCCAGCGCCATCAACAGCCACGGCGACGTCGTCGGCGAGGACGGGGTCATCCCGCCTCTCGACCTGGTGGGCAGTGGCAACGGCTTCCTCTACCGCAACGGTCACGCGACCGAACTCAACACGCTGATCGCGCCGACTCCGAACGTGCGGCTGGCCGAGGCCACCGGAATCAACGACGCCGGGCACATCGTCGGCATCGCCGCGGTCACCGCGCGGGACGGGTCGCAGTCGAGCGTCGGCTACGAACTGGTGCCCATCACGTAGCCCCAGGTCGTTCCGAACACGTCCGCGTCCGGACCGGTCGCCGGCCCGGACGCGGACACACCCGCGCCGAACACCAGCCCAGCGGGCTTAGGCGGGCTTGGCGGGAACGTGGTTGTCGGTGCCAGGGGAGGCGTGCTCGTCGTGGGCGCGCTGGGCGGGCACCAACTCGGCGGCCTGGAGATGTTTGCCGGCTTCGGTTTTGGTCATGATCCGGTCGATGGCGGCGAGGCCGATCGCCGAAAGCACGAAAATCGAGTGCAGGATTGCCTGCCACATCACGGTCTGCCAGTCGACCTGCCCGGTCGCGACCCGGGTCGGCTGGATGAAGGTGCGGAGCAGGTGGACCGACGAGATGCCGACGATGGCGGTGGCCAGCTTGGTCTTGAGCACGTTGGCGTTGACGTGGGAAAGCCATTCCGGCTCGTCGGGATGCCCACCCAGCCGGATGCGGGAGACGAACGTCTCGTAGCCGCCGACGATCACCATGATCAGCAGGTTGGAGATCATCACGATGTCCACCAGCTGCAGGACCGCGAGCATCACGTCGCCCTCGGTGAAGGGCGCGCCGCCCGCGGCGCCGGAGTGCGCGGCGCCGTCGGCGACACCGGTGAACGCCTGGACCACCAGGTGCCAGGTCTCGACCAGGAATCGCCACACGTACACCAGCTGCGCGATGATCAGCCCGAGGTACAACGGCACCTGCAGCCAGCGGCTGAAAAACAGCAGTTTGCCGACCCCGGCGGGGCCGCGAGGCGTGGTGGACGAGCTGGAACTGCGTGCGGGCATGCGGAATCGACCTCCAACATTGGAGAAAGGTGAGCGAGAGTGGCAACCCGGCGGGCCGTAGCGCGGCACCCTGACCGAGTCCTTGATCAACTTCCTAGTCGGGCCCTCGCCGGACGGCGACCTCAAGACCGGTTTTCCGTCGAAGGAGGGACGGCCGTTGCCATCCGGGGGCCCGAACCCGGCACGCCGATCCGCTCGGTCCGGTAAACAGGAGACATGGAGCAAATCGTCATCCGTTCGGGTGATTCTGGGGACGCGGACACGCTGCTGGGCTTCTTCGACGACGCCGTCGCCTGGCTGGTCACGCGGGGTAGTTCTGGGCAGTGGGGGACCGAGCCGTGGTCGGCGATCCCGAAGCGGGTCGAGCGCGTGCGGGGAATGGCGGCCGACCCGGGCCTGCGGATCGCTGAGGTCGGCGGCGAGCCAGTGGGCGCGCTGATCGTCACCGAGGAATGTCCGGTGCACGTGCCGAAGGCCGGGGAACGGGAGATCTACATCGGGCTGTTGATCACGTCTCGGCGGTTCACCGGGCATGGCGTCGGCGCGAGGCTGCTCGAGTACGCGCTGGACGAGGCGGGGCGCCGGGGTATCGACCTCGTCCGCGTCGACTGCTGGGCAGGTGGTGACGGTCAGTTGCAGGAGTACTACGAGGGTCAGGGCTTCAAACCGACCGTGCGCTTCAACGTCGACGGGTGGATCGGGCAGGTGTTCGAGCAGCGCGTGGGGTAGCGCGAACGGCGGCGCGGGCGCACCATAGTTGGCAGTACGCCAACAGCTCGGAGTCATCGGAGACGAAGAGGAGCCGCCATGGCCAGGCAGCCGCGTTCGCTCACCGGGAAGGTCGTCGTCGTCACCGGCGGCGCGCAGGGGATCGGGGCGGCCACCGCCGCCGCGGCCGCCGGGCTCGGCGCCAGGGTGGTGCTCGGCGATCTCGACGACGTCCGCGCCGAGAAGACCGCGGCCGAACTCGGCGGTGACGTCGTGGCGTTGCGCCTCGACGTCACCCACACC
>NZ_JBHYIQ010000020.1:111489-114030 GCF_042739895.1 Amycolatopsis sp. NPDC059021 | reverse complement strand
GGGGGGTGCGAGGCTCACGCCCCCGCCCCCTGCCCTCCCCGGGCCCACGGGGGGTGGGCGGGGGGGGGGGTCGCCCCCGCCACCCCCCGACACCGCCGGGTTCACCGCGTTCCTCGACGAGGTGGAGCGGCGCGTCGGGCCGATCGACGTCCTGATCAACAACGCGGGCATCATGCCGCTGTCCGCGCTGGAGGACGAGGACGACGCGTCGACCCGGCGTCAGCTCGAGATCAACCTGCACGCGGTCATCCACGGCACGCGTGAGGCGGTGCGGCGGATGCGCCCGCGCGCGGCTGGGCACATCGTGAACGTCGCTTCGATGGCGGGCAAGGCCGGGTTTCCCGGGGCGGCGACCTACTGCGCGACGAAGCACGCCGTCGTCGGACTGTCCGAATCCGTTCATTTGGAACTACACGGCAGCGGGGTACTCGTGTCGTGCGTGATGCCGGGCATCGTGCGGACGGAACTCGCGAGCGGGCTCGGCGAGGCGAAATTCTTCAAGTCCGTCCGGCCCGAGGATGTGGCGCACGCCATTGTGGACGCGCTGCGGTTTCCGCGATTCGACGTGTTCGTGCCTCGATCCCTGGGAACTATGGGCAGGATCACGCGGCTGCTGCCACGGCGGTGGGGCGAGTCGGTCGCGCGGGCACTCGGTGCGGACCGGGTTTTGGCTTCAGCGGCCCATTCCGCGGCCCGCGCGGACTACGAACGTCGCGCCGCCGACAGCGCGCCGGGCGCGGATTCTTAGCTCGGACGGCCTAACCACTGTCCGAATTGGACTGCTTGCTTTTGTGGACTCTGTTGAGTTGCCCGTCGCCGCAAGGCAAGATTGCCGGGAAGTTCGCACGGGCCCAGGAGGCAAGGACATGGCTTCACCACCGGCACGGCTCGCCGCCGCGGCGTCGAATGTCGTGGGCAAGGTGGCCCGCGGTGGGGTCGCCGATCTGCGGCCGATGCCGCGGGTGCTGATCGACCAGGGCCCCAACCGCTCGCTGTACCGCCTCACCCACGGCGCCGAAAAGCAGTCCGGCCCGCCGATCCTGCTTGTGCCGCCGCTGGCCGCGCCGGCGTTGTGCTTCGATCTGCGCCGCGGCTGCAGCCTGGCCGAGCACATGGTGGACGACGGCCGCAACGCCTACCTCGTCGACTATGGCAACGTCGCCTTCTCCGACCGTCGTCTCGGCGTCGAGCACTGGATCGACGACGTGCTGCCGCGGGCAATCCGGAAGGTCAGCGAGGATTCCGGTGGGCAGGGTGTGCATCTGGTCGCCTGGTGCCTAGGCGGGATCTTCTCCCTGCTGACCACCGCCGACCAGGCGGATCTGCCGGTCGAATCGATCACCACGATCGCCGCGCCCTTCGATTTCACCGCGATCCCGCTGATCGCGCCGTTCCGGCCGCTGGTCGACCTCACCGGCGGGCATCTGCTGACCCCGTTCTACCGCCTGCTCGGCGGCGCTCCGTCGAGCATCGTCAGCCGGGTCTTCCGCGTAACCGGGATCAACAAGGAGATCACCAAACCCCTTGCCATCCTGAAAAATCTCGACGACCGTGACTATCTGGCGCAGATCGAGGCCGTCGATCACTTCATGGACAACATGATCGCCTACCCCGGGCGCACGTTCGGCCAGCTGTACCACCGTTTCTTCCGCGCGAACGATCTCGCGGAGGGCTCGGTGGACCTGGGCGGGCGGATCATCGCGCTGTCCGGCGTCAAGGTGCCGACGCTGGTAATCGCCGGCCAGAACGACACGATCGCCCCGCGCGCCGCTGTCGAACGCTTGGTGGATCTGCTGGACAACGCCCCGTCCGTGCGCTTCGAAACCGCGCCCGGCGGCCACCTCGGCGTGCTCACCGGCCGCAAGGCACGGCACACGACCTGGCGCTATATCGACGAATTCCTCGACGACCAGGTCACCGCGCCCTGATCCGGCCTCAGGACGGCGCGGTGTCCCGGTGGTCCAGCCAGGCGGCCGCGTCCCGCTGGCACAGCGTGACGATCACGACCACCGCGAGCGCGAGGCCGATGGCCGCGGCGAAGGTACCGGTGAGCACCGCGACGAACTGCGCGAGAATCACGATCACCTCCATGATGATCACGGTGGGCCGCAGCCACTGGGGACGACGGCGGAGCCGGATCGCGGAAGTCAGGAGCGCCACGGCGAGCAGCACGCTGATCGCGATCAGGAGGTAGGTGATCGGGTCGACCCGCTGGCCGTGCTCCACCCGGCTCGCGACCGTGCCCGCTACCAGGACCACCGCGAGGACGTTGCCGACGGCCTGGACGTACAGGATGACCCGGGCCATCTTGAGCTGGGATGGCATCGGACTGGGATCGCTCATGCGCGGACGGTAATCCGGTGCGCCGGGGACCGGTCCCGAATCCGCGGGTCTTTGAACGCGCGAAGGCCGGGTGGCTGGCGGCTGAATACGGTTGCCCAGTGCCTGCGCATGTCCCGAACGCGCGGGGTGGGGGCGGGGGCGGGGGGGGTTTTATCGGAACCGATCGGTGGGGGGGGTGTTATTACGACGCGCGGCGGC
>NZ_JBHYIQ010000020.1:94636-111479 GCF_042739895.1 Amycolatopsis sp. NPDC059021 | reverse complement strand
CCCGGCTATTGCACCCCCCGACGCCGGGGGGGGGGGCGGAGCAATCCGGGGCCCCCGGCCCGGCCCTTGTCCCGAACGCGTCGTTGGGGACATGCGCAGGTCGAGGATGTCTCGAACGCGTCGTTGGGGACGTTCAACGTCCCCTGCGCGTCGTTCGGGACACAGCCCTGCCCACCAGGCAGGGCAGATAGCATTCACGGAACGTCCCGGAGGCGGTACGCTGAGGGAGGACGCAGGGCCGCCGCGTCGAGGGGGAGCATCTGACACCCGGGCGGCCGAGGAGCGGATACCGTGCTTGCGTTGTCCTCAGGGGGAATCGGGCTGGTTCTGGTCGCCGTGACAATGCTCGTGGTGGCAGGCGTGGTGACACTGGCACTGCTGAAAAGGGTGCTCGACTCGCCGGACCGGGACGTCCGGGTCCGGGTCGCGGTGTTTCCCCGCCCCCGCATCGAAATCGACGCCAAAGCCACGCCAGGCCGCGCAGACAAAACCTGAGCCGCCGGAACCCGAAACCGCCCGGCCACTGTGTCCATAGAGGACACTCGCAGCCGGGCGGGACCCTCTCCGGGGAAGGGCTACCACAATTCGGCGCTCGTTCTTTGCCGAGGACGCGGCGGGCGACGATGAGTTGCTGGATCTGTTGCGTGCCTTCGAAGATGTCCAGGGTTTCTTAGCCGGTTTTCGCCGACCTTGCGATCGTGGGCGTAAATGGCCCTGACCTGCGCTGATGTGTCTCGCTGGGTCTCGTCGTCTGTCGCCTCTCCCCGGCCTCTGATGGCCTGGAGTACCAGCCACACCTACCCCTGCATCTCGATACGAAGCCAGCACGCGGCCGGTGGTGCCGGGTCAAGACACGCTTCACCGTCTTGACGTGGTGCTACCGGCCGCGGTCACGATCCGGCGTCGGGATGGAGGTCCCCTTGCGACAGTGCGTAACGGAGATCGAGTTACGAACGACTCGTCGGTCACCACCGCTTGTGGAGGGAGGCCGACGTTGGCTCTGGGGATCTGTATGCCGTCGCCGCGCGGCGCTGCGCCAGGTGACCCGCGGGCGGCCGCACCGCCCGACCGGCGGGCGAAGCGGAGCGGTAGCCCGCTGTGTCGGAAGCGGATGCGGCCGCCCAGGCGATGGGCTACGTAGGCGACAGGCACGCCACCACCGGCGGCGCGCCATTGATCCCATAGAACCAAGCTCGGCAACCGCTGAGCAGCAGATTGTCCCAACCTGGCATCGCAATAGCCTTTTCGAGTGATCTTTTGGTTGATACTGCATCTCGCTGGAGGCGTCCCAGCGCGGAATATCGGTAGACGTTGAGTGATATCTCAACAACCTTTACTCTTGAGCAAGAGAAGGGGATCGGAGGGGAAGGCGGTGGCTGTCATGACAGGCGCGCCGCACGGACGTGAAAGTGCCGGCAACGAACTATCTGTGTCGGTGCGCGGCGTGGTCTGTTGGCGACATGGTCGTCCACGCGCTGAAGGGTCTGGGCTGCGCTGATGACTCTGGAAGATCTTTCCGATATACCTGCTCTTGATCCTGGAGACGCTTTCGAGGAGCAGTGCTGGGGTCTGTTGCGGCGCAAGTATAAGGTCGAAGAAATCCAGTACCTTCCGGCCGACATGGGAGGCGACTGTGGCATTGAGGGCTACTCGACCGACGGCGTCGTTTATCAATGCTACGCGGATCGTGATTCACTGTCATTGCGCGCCAGGACAGATAAGCAAAAAGACAAGCTATACACTGACACTGAGAAGTTGCGAAAGTATAAAGATAGACTCTTGTCAGTACTGGATGGGCTCAAAGTCAAACACTACTTTCTAATGGTCCCAGAGTTTCACGCCGTTGAACTCGTCGCCTATGCGAACAAGCGCGCAAAGACTGTGCGGGAATACAATCTCCCCTTCATTGATGAGAAGTTTGCCATTCGCATAAAAACGCCGAAAGACTATCCTGCTGAACTGAGTGCAGCCTTGCGGGATAATCTTGCGAAGGCTGTGGTGCCAGATCCGGTTGTTGAAGATGTGGATGTGCAGGTCTTTCATGATGAAACGCCCAAGCTGGTTGAAAACATGGACACTAAGCTTGCCGTATTGAAGGGTTATGATCCCAGTGCGAATACGGTCAGCTTACGTAATAAGCTCATCAAGGCGTTTCTGGCCAAAGAGCAGATCATGGAAGGTTTAAAAGAGTGGCCGGGAACCTGGGAAGCGGTCGAAGTCAGGCGTCGGTTGCGGCAGGACGGTCTTGAGTTAGAGAATGAGCTCGACTCGTCGGCTCCGAGTCAGCGCCTAATGAAGCTAATCGGGGACTATGGCCTTGATTTAGAAGATAAAGTAGGCGGGATATCGGAGATTGATGCCAAGAAGTTATCTATGGGGCAGGCGGGAGAATGGCTCCTTCGTTGTCCTTTGCGTTTTAGGAAAGCGCAATGATTGATCCGTGGTATGCCGAACTAGAGGCAGCGCTGGACGTGCCGTATTCGTTCGAACGGCGGCCAGACCCCATTGCGGCATCGATGCGACCAGAGCGCCGAGTTCCGCTGCTTCTCCTCTTGGTTGCTAAAAGTCATGGTTCCGGCGCAAGTTGGAAGGCGCTTCAGTTGCTCAGTTGGGCCGTGCGAAGCCCTGAGCATATTCACTTGATCTCGCAGATCAGGGATGGCGAGGACGTACCCGACCAACCGCTGGTTAGGTTCGAGCCTGCGCTAGATCGGGCGATCGACCTCGCTGTTGGTCTCAACCTCCTGGAGGATAAGAAAAACCGTGTATATCGCTTGACTAATGATGGACGAGCGCTTGTGAAGGCAGTTCAAAAGAGTAATGCATTCGAGCGTGAGCGTAGCATGCTCGACCAAATAGAAGGCAAAGTAACCCAAAAAGAAGTATCTCGCATAATCGAGTGGCGGCACATATGAAGCTGCGGTTACGGCATCTCAGATTGCGTGCTGAGACTGAATACGGCCGATTTGGAGCCGACATCCCGCTGTCTGATGGCCTGATGGTCTTTAGGGCTGATAACTCGCGCGGTAAGTCGACTTCGATGCAGGGCTTCTTATTCGCTCTGGGACTTGAGAAGATGATCACGGCGAGGGCCTCGCACGCTGTCACGTCAGCTATGCGAGATCGCTTGATCTATGATCCAAGTACTAAAAGCGAGACGCCGGTACTTTCTTCTTGGATTAGCCTTGAGATCCAAGGTGTCACTAATGATGTAGTGACGTTAACAAGATGGATTAAACATGATCAGTTTGACTCTGGCTTAGTTCGTGTCACTCTCGGTCCTGCAATTACAGCCCCCGATGAGTACGAAGTTCAGGACTATTACGTCGGCCGGCCCGGTGCTGCGGCGAATCCAAAAGGATTTCATAAGTGGCTCGCTTCCTTTATTGGGTGGCAGCTGCCGCAGTTGCCGGCAGCGGATGGACGTTTGGCTCCTCTGTATATGGAACAGGTCTTTCCTCTGCTGTTCGTAGAGCAGCGCCGGGGGTGGGGTGGAATTCAGGCGCAGATGCCGTATTTTTCCGGCGTGGTTGATGTCAAGCGGCGCGCAATTGAGTTTCTTCTGAAACTTGATGTTGGCGAAGTCGAATCGGAAAGAATGCGGCTACGTGCTGAGGATAAAGTTGTTCAAGACCAATGGCGGACTGCCGTGCGCGCATTCAAAGATTCCATAAGTGGCGATGGCTTAGTGGTCCAACGTTTGCCGGATAATCTGGTGACAGCTTGGCCTCCGGTTAATCGCCCCTTCGTAGCTGAAGCTAGGGAAGACTCATGGGTCAACCTGGAGTCTGTGTTGGCGAGCCTGCGGACTGAGCTGGCGAATATATCTGAGGTTCAAGTCCGCCCAGTTCGAGAGGTCTCGGGCGAGTTGGAGCAAACGCTCGCGGTCGCTATCGAGCGCTCTGATAGCTTACGCCAAGCGGGTGCGATTCTCCGCGACGAAATTGTGCAAGATCAGCGAGAGTTGCGACAACTGCAGAGTAGAATTGGAGCGCTCGAAGAAGATCTTCGTGAGCATCAAGACATTCTCATCTTGGAACGGTTGGGATCAGAAAGCATTTCTCGCTTGCACGGAGACTGCCCCGTATGTCATCAAGAGCTTCCTGTCTCGCTGCTTGGCGCTGAGACCACCACGTCGACCCTGTCTGCGGAATCGAGTGTCGACTACATTAAGCAACAAATTGATTTGTTCTCTGTGATGGAAAGGGATACTCGGGCGACTGTTGAGGCAAAGCGTGAACGATTCGCTTCACTGAAGCGAATGGCGGCGGAAACCCGCAGTCAAATACGGTCACTTAGGTCATCTTTGACGTCAGCGGAAAACACGCCATCCGAAGAGGACGTCGCACAGAAGGTAAGGATCGCTCAAAAGCTTGAAAGCCTCACGGTGGCGAGCGAGAGGTTCTCCCAGCTTCTTGGTGAGCTAGAGCGCTTTGCCGAAACAGCAAGGGGTATCCGGGCAGCCTTGCAAAAATTGCCAAAGGATAGTGCGTCTGACAACGATCGTGCGAAATTGGGTTTCGTTAAGCGCTCGTTTATTGATCAGTTGCGGGCCTACGACTTCGGATCTTTTCGTGCAGAAGAGAACTTGGATATCTCAAAAACTGACTATCTGCCTCGCCGAGATGACTTCGATTTGCAGGCAGACATATCTGCGTCTGACTCGATCCGGGTTGTCTGGTCGTATTTGTTGAGCTTACTAGAGGTCTCCGAGTCCTATGATACGAATCATCCCGGGCTCTTAATATTTGACGAGCCGCGACAGCAGAGCGCTAAAGATGTTTCATTTCGCGCGTTGCTTCGTCGAGCTTCGATGAACCCTGGTAGTCGTCAAGTTATTTTCGCAACTTCTGAAGACCTGGGCTCGCTGCAAAGTATGTTGCAGGGCATTGATCATACTTTGTTCCCGGTCGACGGTTACGTGCTGAAGCCGGTTCAGGAGTGAGAGTTAAGTAAAGTGCACGGTGGTCGGTTGGTTTGTGGCATGTTCTATGCGTAGCCGAATGCTAGGGTGAATTTGTAGATCATTCAAGGCAATTGCTTCAATCCAAATAACCTCTGAGCTTTCGCTACTTTTGCGTAGGTCTCCGCCGATTTGCCGGGCATGGAAGCAGATAGAGAACTCTTGCCTAACTTCGCCGTCATCGTAGGCGATAACGTGTTTCGGATCTGAGTACAGGCCGATCACGCCTGTGACCTCGCACTCGATGCCGGTCTCTTCGCGGACCTCCCTAACTGCCGCCTCGGCCAGCGTCTCGCCGAGTTCCAGTTGGCCGCCGGGGATGGAGTACAGGTCGTTGTCCGTGCGTCGGATCATCAGGATTCGGCCCTCGTCGTCCTGGATGAACGCGGAGACCGCGACTGCGATGCTGTTCGCCTTGGGGGCGTTCGGGTCGTTGTAGTAGTCGACTCGGGTCATGCTGCCTCCTAGAAGGTGGCTGGCTTGGCGAGGTTCCAGACTGACTCGAAGCTCTCCGAGTAGGTCTCGAAGAGGTCCCCGGCGGACAGCCGTCGGAGGTGGAGCGACGGGGCGTGGGCGCCCTGGATCCCGTACACGTGCGTGTTGATGATCATTTCGTCGTCGAAGCGGAAGATCGAGTTGTAGAGGGTCGTGTTGTGGAAGCGCATTTCGACCCCGTCGACGCCGATCAGCGGACGGTAGGACGCCAGTGCGTTGCGGATGCGTGCCGGGAGCGTTCCGTCGCCCAACTGCTCTTCTTCACCGCGCAGGGCGACGCTGTCGCCTTCCGGGTCACCGAACAGCAGGCGGATGTGAGCACCGGCAGAGGCTTTCGCCAAAAGGTCTTTGATGAACCGCGGGCGTTCGACCAGGAACAACGCTGCGTGTACCAGGATTTCAACAGTCGCCGAGGCTTCGTTGATCAGCCGGTCCCACAGTTCGACGGGGACGGCGTGGCGGTGCGGGAAGACCTGTACGACCTCGGCGGCGGCCGTCTCGGCTTTGCGCTCCGGGGCTACCGAATCCGGCCAGAGGTAGGTCTCCGATTCGCGTGCCATGGCGGCGATCTTGTGTCGGTGCTTGGGGTAGGGCGTCCGGTTCTTGGTGATCCAGCGTTCGACGGTCTTCTGATCGACGCCGACGGCCTCGGCGACCTGCTCCAGTGTCAGGCCGTTGCGCATTAGCGCGTCACGCAGGCGTTCGTTCGGCATCGGCACCCTTGGGACGTGTAGGGACGTCTTCGACGGTAGCAGGGACGTCCCTAGATGTCCCGTCAGGTAGTGATCACGTCCCGTGTTCTGGGGGAGATTGGTGTCAGGCTGCCGGGTCAGGCCGGTGGCAGAGCACCGAGGAGTTAGGCGTGACCGTTGAACCGCCGTCCGGTCGCCTGGCGCGGACAAGCGGGGGGCACCTGCATAGGCGCGGTGTGGCATGACGGCGACGTGGGACGGCTTGGGGCTTCGTTGGACGGTGGATCCGGGTACCGAGGTGACGGTGGAGGAGACCGGGCCGCACGCGTCGTGTCCGCCGGTTCTGGTGTTGGCTGGGGTCTGTGTGGTGACGCTGGTACCGCCGGAGGACCAGACGGCCTGGAGGGGATGCGCGATGTTCCTGCGCCGGCTTCGGGACCAGGCGGACGAGCTGGCGACCCTGCTGGAAATCCGCGTGGAGGGGCGTGATCGTGTCGAAAGGTGAGCCGAAGACGCTGTCGGAAGCGCATGAGGTGGTGATGAAGCGTCGGCCTCCCAGCAAAGCGGATCCTTCGGCGTGGGTGGCGTTCCGGCTCGGTAACGCGCGGCTGTACGAGGCCGTCGCGGACATCGACCGGGGCCATCATCCTCGGTAACGCGCGGCTGTACGAGGCCGTCGCGGACATCGACCGGGGCCATCATCACGAGGCGCTGTACTGGGCCGGGTATGAGAAACGGCAGGCGGAGGAGATTCAGACGGGAGAAACATAAAGCCGCCCGGCCGCGCGTGTCCACAGAGGACACGAGTGGCCGGGCGGGGACCCTCCCGGTGTTGGGCTACTTCAGCTCGGCAGAAGTCTTGCCGAGGACGCGGCGGGCGACGATGAGTTGCTGAATCTGCTGCGTGCCTTCGAAGATGTCCAGGATCTTCGCGTCCCGGCTCCACTTCTCCAGCAGGGATTCCTCGGAGTACGCACCGGTCAGCTCGACGCACTTCAGCGTGATGTCGACGACCGAGCGGCCTGCTTTCGCCTTGGCCATCGAGGCTTGCAGTGAGTTCGGCTGGCGGTTGTCGGCCATCCATGCGGATTCCAGCGTCAGCAGGTACGCCGATTCGTAGTCCGCTTCCAGCTGGAGAAACGCCGCGGCGGCCGCGTGCTGGGTGTTGGCGGGGCGGTCGTAGTCGATGGTGATCCCGGCTTCGGTCAGGATGCGACGGGTTTCCTCCAGCGCCGCCCGCGCGACGCCGATGGCCATCGCGGCCACGAGCGGGCGGGTGTTGTCGAAGGTCTGCATGACCCCGGCGAAGCCCTTCGCCGTGTCGATCTCCGGCGTGCCGAGCAGGTTTTCCTTGGGGACACGGCAGTTCTCGAACCGGAGCACCGCGGTGTCGGAGGCACGAATGCCGAGTTTGTGCTCGACCCGCACGACCTCGAAGCCGGGCGTGCCCTTCTCCACGACGAACGACTTGATCGCCGCGCGGCCCTTCGACTTGTCCAGTGTCGCCCACACGACGACGGCGTCGGCGCGCTGGCCGGACGTCACGAAGATCTTCTCGCCGTTGAGCACGTACTCGTCGCCATCGAGGCGAGCGGTCGCGGTGATCGCCGCCGAGTCCGAGCCGCAGCCCGGTTCGGTGATCGCCATCGCGGCCCACAAACCGTTGAAGCGCTTGAGTTGTTCGTCGGTGGCGACCGAGCCGATCGCCGCGTTGCCCAGGCCCTGGCGTGGCATCGACAGCAGCAGCCCGACGTCACCCCAGCACATCTCGATCGTGCCGAGGACGACGTTCAGGTTGGCGCCGTTGCGGTTTCCCTTCTTGGCGCCGTCCTTGTCGTCGCGGCGGACACCCGCCGCGCCCGCGCCGCCCTCGCCGGAGGAGTTGAGCCCGTCCAGCAGCGCGGCGAACATGTCGAGTTCGGTCGGGTAGGTGTGCTCGGCGCGGTCGTACTTGCGCGAGATCGGCCGGAACACTTCCGACGCGGCCTGGTACGCCTGGTTGATCAGCGCGCCGGCCTTCTTGGGGACTTCCAGGTTGATCATGAGTGCTTACCTTCCGAGAAAGCCTTAAAGGAGAACGGCGCCTTCCATCACGCCGATGGCGCGCAGATCGCGGTACCAGCGTTCGACCGGGTGCTCCTTGACGAAGCCGTGCCCGCCGAGCAACTGCACACCCGCGTTGCCGATCTGCATGCCCTTGTCCGCGGCGAGTTTGCGGGCCAGCGCGACCTCGCGGGCGTAGGACTTGCCCTGCTCGGCGCGGGCGGCCGCGCGCAACGTCACCAGGCGCAGGCCTTCCAGCTCGATCGCGATGTCCGCCACGGAGAACGCGACGGCCTGGCGGTGGCTGATCGGTTCGCCGAACGCGGTCCGCTCGTTGACGTAGGGCACGACGTAGTCGAGGACGGCCTTCGCGGTCCCGGCCGCCAGCGCCGCCCAGCCGAGCCGCGACAGCCGCACGATCTCGGCGAACACCTCGGGCTTTCCGCCGCCGAGCAGTGCGCCCGCGGGCAGCGAAGCCTTCTCCAGGTGCAGTTTCCCGGTCGCGGCGCCGCGCAGGCCCATCGCGGGCTCGGCTTCGATCGTGACGCCGGAGTTCGACGACTCCACAAGGAAAAGTGCGGGACCCCGGCCTTCGAGGTCGGCGGAGACGATGAACAGTTCCGCCTGCGCCGCGCGCGGCACCAGCGACTTCACGCCGTCGAGCTGATAGCCCTTCGGTGTGCGCCGGGCCTTGGTGGCGGGCTTGAACGGGTCGAACAGCGGGGCGCGCTCCTGCAGCGCGAGCGCGGCCGCCGGGACGTGCTCGGTGGCGAACGCGGGCACGTAGTCGGCCTGCTGCTGCTCGTCGCCGTAGGAGACCAGCGCGGTGCTCACGGCCGACGGCGCGAGGACGGCGACGGCGAGCCCAAGGTCGCCGTGTGCGAGCGCCTCCGCGACGAGCGCGTTGGTGACGACCGAGCGTTCGGTGCCGACGCCGCCCAGCTCCTCGGGGATCCCGACGAGGCTGATGCCCAGCTCGGCGGCCCTGCTGAGCAGGCCCTCCGGCGCGGCGAGCTTCGCGTCGGCGTCCGCGGCGGCCGGGCGCAGCTGCTCGGCCGCGAACTCGGTGACGGTCTCGACGATGAGCTGCTGATCCTCACTCGGGGTGAGGTCGAACAGGCCCTTGTCGGACGTCGGCGCGAGCCGCGCCGGCTTGCCGAGCCGCTGCGCCGCCTGGAACGAACGGGTGGCCGCGCCCGCGACGCGGAAGCCGTTCCTCGTCCCCGCGGTGACGAGGTTCTCGACGGGCTTGCGCAGCCCGGCCTTGTCGATGACCTTGCTCCCGGCCAACCGGGTGAGCGCGGCCAGGCCGAAGCCCATCGCGTCTCGTTTCCTTGGCGCAGCCATGGTGGCCCCTCCATCTCGCTACCTACTCGTGAGTAGGTTAGCGGTCCGGAGCGGTTCGTGCCAGCGGTGCCCCTCGATTCGGTGGCCGGACTCACCCGGGAGACCAACGGTCACTCCTGCTTGTCTGTTCGTCCCGGCTGCCCGCGAACAGGAACTTTCCGGCGATAGCTTGCGTTCGAAAGCGGTTTCACGCTGCCTCGGAGGAATGAATGAGCGACTCCCTGCCTGTCGTCCTGGTGCACGGCTTCTGGCACGGCAGCTGGTGCTGGAGCCCGGTGGCCGAGCAGCTGGCCGCCCGCGGGATCCAGTCCGTCGCGGTCGACCTCGAAGGGCACGGACTGCGCGGCCCCGCTCCGCGCGCCCGCTGGGCGCGGCCGTTCGACGCGGAGGCGTTCGCCACCGAACCCTCCCCGGTCGCCTCCGTCACCGCGTCCTCAGCGGCGGCCGACCTCGCCGACCGGATCCGGGCGATCGGCGGGGGCCGGCCGTGTCTCGTGGTCGCGCACAGCGCCGGTGGCGTGGTCGCCACCGCGTTGGCGGAACTCGCTCCGGAACTCGTGGGCGGGCTGGTCTACGTGGCCGCGCTCGCGCCGGTGAACGGGATGTCCGCGTGGTCGTACGTCGCCAGTCCGGAAGCCGCGGGTGAGAAGCTGTCGCCGCTGCTGGTGGCCGACCCGGCGGTGATCGGCGCCGCGCGCATCGACTTCCACGACCCGGACCGGCGGGATCAGCTCAAGGAGGTCTTCTACGGCGACGTCGACGACCGCACGGCGGACGCCGCCATCTCCATGCTCACTCCGGACGGCCCGGCCGGGATCCCCGGTGAGGAGCTGACCGTGACGGCGGCGCGCTACGGCAGCATCCCGCACTCATACGTGACCTGTACCCAGGACTACGCCATCGCGCCGACGCTGCAACAGCGGTTCATCAAGGAGATCGACGCCGTGTCGGCGTCCCCAACCGTCGTCACGGAGCTCGAGTCCTCCCACTCGCCCTTCCTGTCCCAGCCCGCTGTGCTCGCCGAAGTGATTGCTGAAGCCGCGACCGCACGTCACGGGTGATCGGCCCGAACCTGACGACGCCATTCCGACCAGCGGAGCCGCTCGAAGGCGATGAGCCCGAGGACGGTTCCCGTGGCGATCACGAGCGTCACGGCCGCGGGGACGTGTTCGAGCAGCGGAGTCACCGCGGGCAACGCCGCCGCGAGCACCAGGCGCTGCACGTTCCACCGGCCGAGGTTGCGCCTGCGCAGGGCACTCAGCGTGCACAGGTACAGCGCCAGCCCGCCGGTCAGCGCCCAGATCGGGACGCCGTGCAGTGCCTCACCGGGGTGATGGTGCTCGGTGTCGGCGAGGTACAGGAACGCCTTCTTGAGACCGAGCGCGACGAGCACGATCCCGGCGATGAGCGGCAGGTGCAGGAACGTGTACGAGTCGGTCGCGAGTTTCGTGCGCTCGATGCCGGTGGCGCGGGAGAGCCGGCGTTCGGAAACCCAGGCCACGACGTCGAAGTACGTCCACCACATTCCTGCGGCGAGCGCGAGCCCGCAGATCGCGGCCCCGGCGACGAGCCACGACATCGGCAGTGCGCCGATCCCGATGCCGATGGCCACAATGGACTCCCCGAGCGCGATGATCACGATGAGCCCGAAGCGTTCCGCGAAATGCGCGGGGGAGTTCAGCCGCCAGCCCGCCGGGCCCGCGAGGTAGACGTTGAGGTAGTCGACGGCGAGCGCGATGACCCAGACGCCGAGTTGCCACGGGCCGTGCAGGAACGCCGCGAACGCCAGCAACGCCACGCTCGGCAGCAGGCCGGCGAGCATCCGCAGCAGGACGCGGCGAAGCGCGGCGTCGTGCCGTGCGGCCCCGAGGTAGGCGAGCTCTTGGAGCAGCCGCACGGCGAAATAGCAGACGACGAACAGCAACGGGGCGTACAGCCCGCCGGGCTGGTCGGTGAACGCTTCCGGGATCGTCAGCGACACCAGGAACATCACCGCCATCGCGGCGAACATCGCGAGCCGGGCGATGCCGTGGTCGACGTGGATCGTGGTGCCCAGCCAGGCATAGCTGCACCAGCACCACCACAGCACGGCGAGCATCGCCATGCCCTGGCCGATCCCGAGCAGGCTCAGGTGATTGGCCATCAGCTGTGTCGTCTGGGTGATCGCGTAGACGAACACCAGGTCGAAGAACAGCTCCAGGCTGGAGACCCGGTGCTCTTCGTCCTCGGTCACCAGATGCAGTCGGCGTGTCGTGGGCACGGCGCATGTTCGCACGAAGACAGGTGTCCCGAGGCGACTTTCACCGAGAGCTGACCGACGAAAATCGGATGCGCGAAAGGCGGCGCGTGCGTCAGGTTTTCCCGTCGGGATGGCCGCACGCCGGGCGGGCACTGTCCGAAGTGGCCGGTCCGGTCAGCCGAGTCCCAGCGCGGCGTGCAGGAGCGCGCTCAGTTCGGCTTCGAGGTTCGGGCGGTGCGCGACGCGGCGAGTCTTGGTCAGGTCGTTCGCGATGGTCAGCGCCGCGTGCACGGTGATCTTCACTTCCCGCGCGGGAAGCTCCGGCCGCACGGCCGAAAGCAGCGACACCCAGCGCGCGACGTAGTCCCGCTGCACCCGCAGCAGTCCGGCCCGGTCGCGGTCGGGGATGCTCGCCCGGTCGGCGGAGAAGGCGACGTGCAGTTCCGGGGTGTGCAGCAGCGTGTGCACATAGGACGCGGCGAGCCTGCGCAGCGCGTCCCGTTCGTCGGCCGCGCGTAACGCCTCTTCGGCGGCGACGGCGAGCCGGTCGCCCGCCCGGTGCCCGATCGCCACGAGCAGTGCGCCCTTGCTCGGGAAGTGCCGGTACACGCTGGGCCCGGCGATCCCGGCGGCCGAGCCGATGTCCTCCATGCTCACCGCGCGGAACCCGCGGTCGGAGAACAACCGGGTCGCCTCCGACAGCAGTTGCTCGCGCCGCGAAGGCGTACCGAGGACGGCGAGTGGCGGGGGTTCCGGCGCCGCACCCGCCGCGGGCAGTGTGGTGTTGAGCACAGCGAGCGCCCGCTCGACGAGCAGCTGCGCGAAGCGTTTCTTCGCGACCGTCGTGTGGTGGACCGACACGCTGCCGAACACCGACAACGTCGCCCAGCACAACAGCTCGGCGTCTTCCGCGGCCAGTTCGGGGCGGACCCGGAGCAGCGTTTTGCTCCACGCCGCGAGCAGCGCGCCGGAGCGTTTGCCGATCTCGCGCTGGTCGTCCCGGGGCAGATGACGGCCTTCCCATCGCCACAGCGCGGCGATCTCCCGGCGCTCCACCGCCTGGGTCGCCAGGACGGTGAGCAGGCCTTCCAGCTGGTCGACGGCCGATTCGGCGTCGGAAAGCGCTTCGGCGGTCGCGCTCTCCATGTCGTCGATCCCGGCCAGCACGACGTAGGCGAGGATCGCCTGCTTGTCCGCGAAATGCCGGTAGAGCGCAGGCCCGGTGACGCCGCCCGCGGCGGCGATGTCGTTGATCCCGACGCCGTGGAACCCCCGCTCGCGGAACAGCTCCGCGGCGACCGCGGCGAGCTGCGCCTTGCGGTCGCGCGGCCTCCTGGTGCCGGCCCGCCGGGGTGAAGGTGACGTCATGGTGAACCGACGATAGCGCGTCATGGGTAGGAAACAACCCATTGACACCATGGGGTTACTCGGGCATATGTTAATCGGCATTAGCGCGTACTCGGCAGTATGATCCCGGTGCGGATACAACGCAGTACCAACCACGCCCTGCGCGGAGGAGTGTTCAGTGAGTAGCGAGGCCTACATCTACGAGGCGATTCGCACGCCTCGCGGCAAGAACAAGGGTGGTGCCCTGCACGGCACCAAGCCGGTCGACCTCGTGGTCGGCCTGATCAACGAGCTGAAGGTCCGCCATCCGAACCTCGATCCGGCGGCGATCGACGACATCGTGCTCGGCGTCGTCTCCCCGGTGGGTGAGCAGGGCGCGGTCATCGCGCGGACCGCCGCGCTGAACGCGGGCCTGCCCGAGACCGTCGCGGGCGTGCAGCTCAACCGCTTCTGCGCCTCCGGCCTGGAAGCCACCAACACCGCCGCGCAGAAGGTCGCCTCCGGCTGGGACCAGCTGATCATCGCCGGTGGTGTCGAGTCGATGTCGCGGGTGCCGATGGGCTCGGACGGCGGCGCGCTGTTCATGGACCCGGCCACCGCCTACGACAACTACATCGTCCCGCAGGGCACCGGCGCCGACCTGATCGCGACGATCGAGGGCTTCTCCCGCGAGGACGTCGACGCCTGGGCCGTGCGCTCGCAGGACAAGGCCGAAGCCGCCTGGTCCGGCGGTTACTTCGCGAAGTCCGTCGTACCGGTGAAGGACATCAACGGTGTCACCGTGCTCGACCACGACGAGCACCGCCGCCCCGGCTCCACGGTCGAGGGCCTCGGCAAGCTCAAGCCCGCTTTCGCCGGCATCGGCGAGCTGGGCGGCTTCGACGCCGTCGCGCTGCAGAAGTACCACCAGGTCGAGAAGATCAACCACGTCCACACCGGCGGGAACTCCTCGGGCATCGTGGACGGCGCCGCGCTCGTGCTGGTCGGCAACGAGCAGGTCGGCAAGACCTTCGGCCTGACCCCGCGGGCCCGCATCGTGGCCACCGCGTCGATCGGCTCCGAGCCGACGATCATGCTCACCGGCCCGACCCCGGCCACGCAGAAGGTCCTCGACAAGGCCGGGCTCACCCCGGACGACATCGACCTTTGGGAGCTCAACGAGGCCTTCGCCTCCGTCGTGCTCAAGTGGATCAAGGACCTGAACCTGCCGGAGGAGAAGGTCAACGTCAACGGTGGCGCGATCGCGATGGGGCACCCGCTGGGCGCCACCGGCGCGATGCTGGTCGGCACCGTGGTGGACGAGCTGGAACGCCGTCAGGCGCGCCGCGCGCTGGTGACCCTGTGCATCGGCGGCGGCATGGGTGTCGCGACCATCATCGAGCGGGTCTGAGTCCGAGGGATAGGGAAATGGCTGAAGCGAAAACCATCCGCTGGGAACAGGACGCCGACGGCATCGTCGTGCTGACCCTGGACGACCCCAAGCAGTCCGCCAACACGATGAACGCCGACTTCCGCGAGTCGCTCGGCGTGGTCGTGGACCGGCTGGAGTCCGAAAAGGACACCATCACCGGTGTCGTGCTGACGTCGGCGAAGAAGACCTTCTTCGCCGGTGGCGACCTCAAGGACCTGATCCAGGCGCAGCCGGAGCACGCGGCCGAGATCACCGAGAGCAGCTCCCTGATGAAGGGGCAGATGCGCCGGCTCGAGCAACTCGGCAAGCCGGTCGTCGCCGCGATCAACGGCGCCGCGCTCGGCGGTGGCCTGGAGCTGGCGCTCGCGACGCACCACCGCATCGCGGCCGACGTCAAGGGCAGCCAGATCGGCCTCCCCGAGGTCACCCTCGGCCTGCTCCCCGGCGGCGGTGGCGTGGTCCGCACGGTTCGTCTGCTGGGCATCCAGAGCGCGCTGCTGAACGTCCTGTTGCAGGGCCAGCGGCACCGTCCTGCCAAGGCGCTCGAACTCGGCCTGGTGCACGAACTCGTTGGCACGGTCGAAGAACTGATCCCGGCCGCGAAGGCGTGGATCAAGGCCAACCCCGAGGGCGGCGTCCAGCCCTGGGACGTCAAGGGCTACAAGATCCCCGGTGGCAGCCCGTCGAACCCGAGCTTCGCGGCGAACCTGCCCGCGTTCCCGGCGAACCTGCGCAAGCAGATCAAGGGCGCGAACATGCCCGCGCCGCGCGCGATCCTTTCCGCGGCCATCGAGGGCGCGCTGGTCGACGTCGACACCGCGCTCCAGGTCGAGACGCGCTACTTCGTCAACCTCGCCACCGGCCAGGTCGCGAAGAACATGACGAAGGCGTTCTTCTTCGACCTGCAGACCATCAACTCCGGCGGCTCCCGTCCGGACGGCTTCGAGAAGTACACCGCCAAGAAGGTCGGCGTCATCGGTGCCGGGATGATGGGCGCGGCGATCGCGTATGTCTCGGCGAAGGCCGGGATCGACGTCGTGCTCAAGGACGTCACGCAGGAAGCCGCCGAAAAGGGCAAGGGCTACGCGGTCAAGCTGGAGGAGAAGGCGCTCTCCCGTGGCAAGACCACGAAGGAGAAGTCGGACGCGCTGCTGGCGAAGATCAAGCCGACCGACAAGCCGGAGGACTTCGCCGGGGTCGACTTCGTGATCGAGGCCGTGTTCGAGAGCGTCGAGCTCAAGCACAAGGTGTTCCAGGAGATCGAGAGCATCGTCGACCCGGACGCCGTGCTGGGCTCGAACACCTCGACGCTGCCGATCACCTCGCTCGCCGAGGGCGTGCAGCGGACCGAGGACTTCATCGGCATCCACTTCTTCTCGCCGGTGGACAAGATGCCGCTGGTCGAGATCATCTGCGGCGAGAAGACCTCCCCGGCCACGCTGGCGAAGGTCTTCGACTACACCCTGCAGATCAAGAAGACGCCGATCGTCGTCAACGACAGCCGTGGCTTCTTCACCTCGCGCGTGATCGGCACGTTCATCAACGAGGCCGTCGCCGCGCTGGGCGAGGGCGTCGAGCCGTCGTCGATCGAGCAGGCGGGTTCGCAGGCCGGGTACCCGGCGCCGCCGCTGCAGCTGATGGACGAGCTGACCCTGACGTTGCCGCGCAAGATCCGCAAGGAGACCCGCGAGGCGATCGAGGCGGCCGGTGGCACCTGGACGGCGCACGCCTCCGAGGCCGTCATCGACAAGATGCTCGACGAGTACGACCGCAAGGGCCGGTCCACCGGCGCCGGGTTCTACGAGTACGACGCCGAAGGCAAGCGCGTCGGGCTGTGGCCGGGGCTGCGGGACGCGTTCAAGTCCGGTTCCGCCGACGTCCCGTTCGAGGACCTCAAGGAGCGGATGCTCTTCGCCGAGGCGCTCGAAACCGTGAAGTGCTTCGACGAGGGTGTGCTGACCTCGGTCGCGGACGCGAACATCGGGTCGATCTTCGGCATCGGGTTCCCGGCCTGGACCGGCGGTGTCATCCAGTACATCAACCAGTACTCCGGTGGCCTGCAGGGCTTCGTCGACCGCGCCCGCCAGCTGGCCGAGCGCTACGGCGACCACTTCACCCCGCCTCAGTCCCTTGTGGACAAAGCGGCCAAGGGCGAGATCTACGAGTGAGCTGAAGGGGACTTTCC
Organism: Amycolatopsis sp. NPDC059021; assembly: GCF_042739895.1. Classification (NCBI taxonomy): domain Bacteria; kingdom Bacillati; phylum Actinomycetota; class Actinomycetes; order Pseudonocardiales; family Pseudonocardiaceae; genus Amycolatopsis; species Amycolatopsis sp. NPDC059021. The sequence goes on along the minus strand of NZ_JBHYIQ010000020.1, from coordinate 94,757 downwards.
TCCGATAGGACGCACTGAAGGGGACTTTCCTCGCATGCCATGGGATGGACGTTGCCGTGAGGAGTGCCCCTTTTTGGGTAAAGGGATGAGTTAAACCGAGTTTTTTAGTTTCGCGCCGTAT
>NZ_JBHYIQ010000020.1:82018-94626 GCF_042739895.1 Amycolatopsis sp. NPDC059021 | reverse complement strand
GCCCTTGTGATTTATAGTGGTGTGTGTTTCGGGTTATTTTCCTCCTTTTCGCCCAACTCTTGGGTATTTTCCTCCCATCCAAGGCCATAAACCCCCCCTTCAGCATTCCCCCTTGTGGCGTAACGGCATTCGTACACCCGAGTGAGATCGTTCCCCGCCGATAACGGAACGGCCCCTTGTCGGTGCAAATGACGAACTGCGCTCCCGGCGTGCGTGACAGACTTCGGTCATGGCCTTGACACCGACGGTGCGTGAACGGGATCCGCTGGTTTTCGGCGGCGCCGATCGGCTGGTGAAGCTGATCGGCGCGCTCTACCAGCGGCCGCGTGCCGGTGATCGGCCGAGGGAACTCGACGAGGTCTCCGTGCGATGGAAGCGCGGCTACCACGACGAACGCTCCGGACGGCGCGGGCTGCCCATGGTCTGCCTGGTGCGTCCCGATTCCGCCGCCGACGTCCTGCCCGAACTGAGCCGCTGGCTGGAAGAGGCGAAACCGGAACCGGTCCGGCACGCGTATCTGGGCCTGGCCGGGCGTGAAGAGACCGACAGCGACGGGCCCGCGACCCGGCAGAGCGTCGAAACCGTCCGGGATCTGCTGTGGGAGGCGCGCAACGCGCTGATCCGCGATCCGCGGGCGCGGGGCAGCCGGTTGCGGTTCGGGCTGTTCACCCTCGTCGTCTGGCTGATGAGCCAGAAGATCGCCGAGCACGACCCGAATCCCGACCGGACGCTGCTGCGGCGCGTCCAGCGTCTCGGTCTCGTCGAACGTTTTCGTACGACGATCCAGCACGTCGACGACCAGTTGCCCGGCGACAAGTTCTGGTGGCGGGTCCCGCTGGCGATCCTGCGGGGCCTGACCGCGCTGAGCTTCCGCGCCGCGGTGACCGGCCGGGTCCCGGTCCTTTCCGGACAGTACCGGTGGTTTCTCCGCCAGCCGCACCTCGCGCCGGAGATGTCCGGCAGCTTCGTGCGGTTCGCGCGGCGGCTCACCGACGGCGAATGGCAGCGCGAGGCCCCGGAGTACGTGTCCCGCTTGCTGGTCAACGCTTTCCTCGAGGATCTGCGCCGCGCCTACCGCATCCGCCCGTGGCAGCCGTGGCGGCGGCGCCGGATGACCTACCCGGTGCTCCTGCTCGACGCGATCAGCCCGGCCAACGGCGGGTACCGGCTGCTGCGGCTGCTCAACGGGGTCCGCAACCAGGTCGGTCTCTTCGATCCGCTGCTGGTGATCAGCGCCAGCGACGACGTCCCGCCGGACGCGGGCCGCGGCGATCCGGAACGGCCCCGGTTCGACGCCACGACCGCGGCGGAGGCGTACCGGGCCTGGCAGAACGCGCTGCGCGACGACCGCCGTGCCCGCCGCGACACCGCGTGGTACCTGCCGATCCGGATCCGGGAAGGCGAGCCGAAGGAGGTGCTCGACGACGCGCGTCGCCGGCTGGCCTCGTTCGACGGGTACCACCTGGAGCGCAGGCTCGCGCGGCCGCCGTGGTGGGCGAGCCGGTGGACCCGCATCGGCGTGCCGGTGCTCGTCGTGGCGCTCGCGGCGGCTGGGCTGGTCGTGCAGCGGAAGACCACTTTGGACAGTCACTGCGGGACGGACAATCCGTGGCTGGTCTCGACCGGGACGGAATGCGTCGGGATCTCGGACGGCGGCTTCGACCTCTTCCAGCCCTCCGACGACACCACGGCCCAGGTCGTCCGGATCATCCGCGAGCAGAACAAGCGGGCCGAGGACCTGCACCGGAACCGGCCGGAGCGGCCCTACATCACGATCGTCGATCTCGAAGCGCTGACGTCCTCCACCGGCACCGCCGAGGGGATCGCCGCAGAACGCGAGTCTCTGGAGGGATTCGCGGTCGCGCAGCTGCGTCAGCTGAGCGCGCCGGCGGCGTCCGATCCGATCGTCCGGATCCTGATCGCCAACGCCGGGCGGGGAATGCGTGAGGGCGTGCGGGTGGCCGGGATGCTGCGCGAACTCGCCGGACAGGATCGCAGCATCGTGGCCGTGGCGGGGCTGGACCTGAGCAGCGACCCGACCCAGCGGACGATCACCGCGTTGTCCAACGCCGGGATCCCCATGGTCGCCTCGACGTTGTCGGCGGACAGCCTCGCCGACGACAATCCGATGTACTTCCAGGTGACGCCGCAGAACCGCCGCGAGGCGGAGGTCGCCGCCGCGTTCGCCCAGCGGCTGCCGGAGGCCGCGTCCCGTGAGGTCCGCGTCTACTACTCCGACGACGACGCGGACATCTACAGCACGAATCTCCGCGACGACGTCGTGAAGTCGTTCACCGCACGGGGATTCACCGTCGACGCGCGGGCGCTGACGCCGAACGGCGGCATCGGCGGGAAGGTGGCGCACGAGCGGTACGGCGAGCGGCTCGTCGGCAATCCGTCGGCCGCGGGCCGGGACACGTGCTCGTTCCCCGGGATCGCGTTCTTCGCCGGCCGCGGTGTCCCGGACTTCGGCGATTTCGTCGCGGGGGCGGGGCAATGCGGCTCCAAGGCCGCGATCATCGGCGACGACGACGTGACCCGGTACATCGCCGACAAGGTGGCGCGTCAGCTGAACCGGGCGATGCCGTTCTACTACCTGTCCTTCGCCACCGAACCGGTCACCGCGCCGCAGGGCCTGGCGCGGGACTTCTACACGACGTTGAACCAGCAGCTGTTCCCCTTCGAACAGACCGAACGGGGCCGTTCGCTCGACGGTCACGCGGCGATGGCGTTCGACGCCGCTCAGGTGCTGATCACCGCGACCGCCTACCTGCGCGAGACGGCCGCGACCATCCCCGTGACGCCGGGCGCGGTGTGGCGCGAGATCACCGCGATCCACACCTCGCAGCCGGATGCCCGGCAGACCAACAAGTACATCGAGGGCGTCACCGGCACCATCGACTACGGCGGCGACATCAGCCGCAACGTCCCGGAGAACAAGCCGGTCGCGGTGCTGCGGGTCGAGGGCGGTGAAGTCAGCCGGACGCTCCAGGCCTTCTGCGGCGTCGCCGCCGGACGGGCCTCCGACCCATGGTGCCCGGTCGACGGCTGATCGGTGCTGCAGTGACCACTGTGGACAGTAGAAAATCCGTTCACCGCAAGGAATGCCGCTGATGGATCCGGCGGTAGGCCGACGGCGGGAGGTCGTAGTGGTCGAGGAATGCCTGCCGCAGCGCCTCGTTCGACCCGAAACCGCAGCGGCGGGCGATCGCGGTCAGCGGGAGTTCGGTGGTGGCCAGCAACTGCGCGGCGGCCTCGGTGCGGACCGAGCGGACATACCTGCCCGGCGTGCTGCCGAGGTGCTCGTCGAACAGCCGGGTCAGCTGCCGGACGCTGAGTCCCGCCGTCGCGGCCAGCGCGGGCGTGCTCAGGTCGGTGCCGGGATTGCCGGTGATGTGGGCGGCGAGATCGGCCACCACCCGGTGCCGCGGTGGCGGCGCGGACAGGAACATGCTGACCTGGGCCTGGTTTCCCGGCCGTTGCAGGTAGGTGACCAGCGCGCGGGCGACGGCCCTGGCCAGTGACGGGCCGTGGTCCTCCTCGACCAGTGCCAGCGTCAGGTCGAGCCCGCTGGTCACCCCGCCCGCGGTGTAGACGGTGCCGTCCCGGACGAACAGGGGCGCCGGATCGACCGTCACCCGGGGGAACCGCTGTGCGAAGGTGGCGGCGTAGGCCCAGTGGGTGGTCGCGCGTTTTCCGTCGAGGAGACCCGCCGCGGCGAGCAGCGTGGCGCCCGAGCAGACCGAGGCGACCCGCTTGCTGACGGTGGCGAGCGCGCGGAGCTGCTCCAGCACCCGGGTGTCGCTCGCGGCGCGGTCGTGCCCGGGTCCGCCGGCCACGATGATCGTGTCGAGCGGGCCGCAGACGTGGTCCAGCCGCAGGGCGGAACCCAGTGTCAGGCCCGAATCGCAGCGGATCGGACGACCGTCCGGCGTGGCCAGCACGATTTCGTAGGCCGGTTCCTCGCTGAGCTGATTGGCCGAGTGCAGGACCTCCCACGGGCCGGAGATGTCCAGCAGATCGGCGTCCGGGTAGCCGACGATCACGACCTTGCGCATGGCGACGAAGCTACCGCGTCACGGATGCCGGACATGCTCGCCACGTTTTCGGCCATCGGTGTCCCGGAACGGCCGGGACGCCGGGAATCTCGTGATCATGAGCGCTGACACGAAAACGATCGCCTTCGTCGTCTTTCCCGGCCTGACGCCGCTCGACCTGGTCGGGCCCCTGCAGGTCCTCGGCATGCTGGAGTATCTGCGGCCCGAGGAGTACCGGGTGGCGGTGGTCGCCGAGCGGATCGAGGCGTATGAGACCGACGCCGTGCTGAAGATCGTGCCGAGCCACACCTTCGCCGACGTCCCGGCCCCCGACGTCGTGGTCGTGCCCGGTGGCGCGACGCCCGCTTTCCGTGCCATGACCGACGAAACGCTGCTCGGCTATCTGCGCGAGGCCTCCGCACACGCCGAGATCACCGCGTCCGTGTGCAGCGGTTCGCTGCTGCTGGGCGCGGCGGGGCTGATGAAGGGGCGCCGGGCCACGACGCACTGGACCGCGTTCGAGCTGCTGCCGGAGTTCGGCATCATCCCGGTCCGGCAGCGCTGGGTCGAGGACGGTCCGATGCTCACCGCGGCCGGGGTGTCCGCCGGGATCGACATGGGGCTGCACCTGGTGTCGCGGCTGGCCGGGGACGAGATCGCGAGGATGGCCCAGTTCGGCACCGAGTACGACCCCGAGCCGCCGCTCGGCCCGCTCGATTGGTCAAGCGCGCCAAGGGAATTCTTCGCCCCCGCGGCGGTTTCGTGGGTGACCGACGGCCTGGCGGAGCGCCCGGAACTGAGGGATCGCCTCGTGGCCTGGCTCTGAGCCACCCGGGGTTTCGTGGGCCGTTCTCACCCCTCCGGGGGTGGGGTGAGAATGCCCGCGAACCACAGGCCGAGCGAGTGCTCGGCGTCGGCCCTCGCCTGCGCGGGGTCGTCGGCGGACGCGATGACGAGGGCGGCCTCGATGAGCGCGCTGAGGATGAGCCGGGCCAGTACGTCGACGGGCTGCGGGAGGATGAGGCCCTCGTCGACGGCGCGGGTGAGGGTTTCGACGAGCACGCCGAGGCCGTGCTCGGCTTCGATGGCGCGCCAGTCCGCCCAGCCGAGCACGGCGGGCGCGTCGATCAGGATGATCCGGCGCATCTCCTGGCGGTCGCAGATGTCGAGGAACGCCTTCAGCCCGGAGATCAGCCCCGTCGCGACGTCGGGGGCGTTGTCCAGCAGGGTGGTGATCTCGGCGGTGAACTCGGTTTCCACCTCGATCACCACGTCCCGGAACAGCGCCTGCTTGTCGGCGTAGTGGTGATAGAGCGCGCCCCGCGTGACCCCGGCGGCGCGCACGATCTCGTCGGCGGGCACCGCGTGATACCCGCGCGCGGCGAAGAGCGCGCGGGCGGCGGTGGTCAGGGCGGACCGGGTACTACTGGAGCGATCGTGCTGACTGCGGCGCATGACCCATCAGTCTGCCAAGGCGAAAACCCTCTCTCGCGCGAACCCGATGATCAGCTCGTTCAGCTTCTCGGGCCGGTCCTCCGGGACGAACGTGTAGCTGTCGTCGATCTCGGTCAGCCGGGCGTCCGGAAGCACCTCCAGCAGGCGGTGGGCCAGCGAAAGCGGGAACAGCTTGTCCTCGGTGGCCCACGCGAGCAGCACCGGGCGGCGGAACTCGCGCAGCTTCTCCGCGGCCTCGATGGTGTAGCGCTTGTCCACCCCGCGCAGGAACTTCCGGAGATCCCGCCGGATACCCGCCGAACGCCACGAGGGGTCGATGTACGAGTGGACGGCGTCCATCGGGACCGGCCGCTTCGCCACCCAGCCGAAGCCGACCGGGAGTGAGCGGACGAACTTGCTGCGCAACGCGGCGGCCAGCACCCCGATGGTCCCCGGGATCCGGGCGAGCCGGGGGAGCGGCGCGAAGATCGGCGGGAAGAAGTGCTCGAACGAGTCCGACGGCGTCAGCACCACTCCGGCGATCCGCTCGGGATGGTTCGCCATCAGGATCTGCGTGAGCGCGCCGCCGGTGTCGTTGGCCACCACCAGCACGTCACGCAGGTCGAGCGCGGCGAGGAAGTCGGCGATCAGCTTCGCCACGCCGGACGGCGTGAGGTCCGCGTCCGGCGTCAGCGGCCGCCGGTGCGCGCCGAGCGGCCAGTCCGGCGCGAGGCAGCGGAACCCCGCTTCGGCGACCGCGGGCACGACCGCTCGCCAAAGGTCCGCGTTCACCAGCAACCCGTGCACGAAGACCACCGGACGGCCGGAACCGGTGTCCACGTAGTCCAGCGTGCCCTGGCCGAGCTGTACCTGACCGGTGCGTTCGAGCATGGTGCCCTCCTCGGATCGGTACGGCCCACCTTACATACATGGTGTATGTATGTAAATGCGGCGAGGCTCAGCCGATCTGTCCGTGGCCGATGAACATGTCGACCATGCTGTGGGGTGCATCGGCGCCGTACATGATCTTCTGGAGCAACTCGGTGCCGTCGGCGGCGGCTTCGGCGCTGCGGGGGAACATGGCCTGCTCGTACTCGGCGAGCGCCGTTTCGACGTCGTCGGGGTGTGCGGCGAGGGCTTTGCCGAGCTCCGCGCCGTCAAGCATGGCCAGGTTGGCGCCTTCGCCGTTAGGGGCCGCGAGATGGGCGGCGTCGCCGATCAGGGTCACGCCCGGCACTCGATTCCACCGGTGTTCGATCGGCAGGGCATAGTGCGGACGCAGGACCGGCGCGGTGTCGCCGTCGGTGATCAGCGCGGTGAGTTCCCGGGCCCAGCCCTCGAACTCCCGCGTGATCCGGGCGATCGTCGTGGCCGGATCGGTGAAATCGATGGCGGCGAACCAGTCCAGTGGCTTGGTGAGTGCCACGTAGGTGTGCAGGGTGTCACCGCTCTCGCGGTGTGCCTGGATTCCCTTGCCCGGCGCGAGTGCGCACATCGCCCCGCCACCGACCGCTTTCGCCGTGGCCGGATGCCGGATGTCCGCCTCGTACAGATAGGTCTCGACGATCGACATGCCGGTGTACTCGGGCACCGCGCCGGACAGCAGCGGCCGGACCTTGGACCACGCGCCGTCGGCGCCGACCAGCAGGTTTGTGACGACAGTGTTGTCGTCGGCGAAGGTCACCTCGTGACGGCCATCGCCGAGCGAGCGGACGCCGCCGACCTTCCGTCCCCAGTGGACAGTGCCGGCCGGGAGCGAGTCGAGCAGCAGTTGCCGCAACTCGCCGCGCTGTACTTCGGGACGCCCGCCCGTGCCGTCGTCGGCCTGGTCGAACAGCACCGTGCCATCCCGGTCGAGGATCCGCTGTTGCTGGCGACCTTCCAGGATGAGGCCGGGGAACGCGTCGAGCAGGCCGGCCGCCTCCAGTGCCGGCTGGCCGTTGTAGTCGTGGATGTCGAGCATCCCGCCCTGTGCCCGCGCGGTCGGTGAGGGTTCCGCCTCGTACACCGTGGCCGGGATTCCGTTGACGTGCAGGACGCGGGCGAGCGTGAGGCCGCCGAGTCCGGCGCCGATGATCGTGACAGGGGTGGTCATGGCAGCAGGTTCCTCCGGGATCTATGGAATGACGTTCCATACGCCATGTTGGAACGTCATTCCAGATATGTCAAGATGAGGGCATGGCAACGCGGGAACGCCGGTCACAGCGGCGTACGGAAGCGCTCTCCCGTGAGCGAATCGTCGAGGCCGCCATCGAGCTGCTCGACGCGGAGGGCGAGGGTGGGCTGACATTCCGGGCGCTGACCCAGCGCCTCGCGACCGGGCCAGGGGCGATCTACTGGCATGTGGCGAACAAGGGCGAGCTGCTCGACGCCGCGACGGACGCCGTCATCGCCGCCGCGCTGGCCGGCGAGCCCGCCGGGCCAGCGGGCTCGCCGCAGGACGCGATCCGCGCCGTCGCGTTCGGCCTGTTCGACGCGATCGACGACCATCCGTGGCTTGCCACGCAGCTCGCCACCCAGCTCTCCCGCGGCCCCGGGGGACCGGTGGCGCCGCGGATCTTCGAGAGCATCGGCAGGCAGGTCCGCGCGCTGGGGGTGCCCGAAGACAACTGGTTCACGGCGACTTCGGCGCTGATGCACTACATCCTCGGCGCCGCAGGCCAGAACGCGGCGAACGCCCGCGGCGTCGAGTCCGATGTGGACCGTGCCGAGTTCCTCGGCGCCGTGGCGAAGGCCTGGGAAGAACTCGACCCCGACGACTACCCGTTCACCCGGGCTGTCGCGGAGCAACTGCGCGAGCACGACGACCGCGAGCAGTTCCTCGCCGGGATCGACCTCGTCCTCGCCGGGATCGCCACGCTCCGCCTGCCCGGCCGCTAGGCGGAGTCAGTTCAGGCGCTGGGCGCGCCAGTGACGCCCTCGGCGCCGACGCCAGTGCCGGCCCCGCCCGGAGACGACATACGGCTGCGACGCGGAGAAATCCTGGTGGAACGCGGCGAATTCGCGGGCGGTGATCCCCATCGTCACCGGGTACTTGATTTCCCCGCGCAGCAGTTCGGGGTCGCGCAGGCGGCCCTCCTCGCGGAAACCGAGGCTGCCGTGCAGCGCGAGCGAGGCGAGATTCCCGCCGTAGACGCTGACCTCGCACTTCTGGTAGCCGTGCCCGAACATGACCGCGAGCACGACGGCGATGGCGTCCGCGGCGTAACCACAGCGCCGATGCCGTGGCGCGATCCCGATGCCGTAGCTGAACAGGCCGGGAAACGGGCCCGCTTCGGTGATCCACAACGACCCGACCAGCATCCGGCCGCGCAGCGTCTCGATCGCGAACTGGCGGTCGTCACCGGCGGCCGCGTTCGCCCGGTGCGCGGCCCAATGCCGGTAACCACCGATGCGCGGGGACGGGTCGCCCGCCGCGTCCCGGTCGAACCCGGCCAGCGTGCGATGGTCCCCCGGGGTGATCGCGCGTAACCGCACCTTCCGCCCGGTCCAGTCCGGCGTCGTGATCGCCGTCGGGCTGTGCAGGTCCACCGGTTCCGAGCGGGCTGGCTGCGTGATCATCGGCGGAGATGTTACCGGTTCGGGCAGGCACGGGTCTCGGTTTTCCGCCGTCCGGGGACCGTCAGCGGGCGAGCCGCGCGCGGGCGTCCTCGGTGAGCGGGGTGAAGAAGTTGACCAGGTTGCCGTCGGGATCGCGGAACAGCAGGGACCGGTTTCCCCACGGCATCGTGGTCGGTTTCTGCACGATCTCGGGGGCGGCGGCCAGGCTCGTCAGCCGCTCGTACTCCCGGTCGACGTCCTCGACGAGGAACTCGAGGATCGCGGTCCGGTTCGATTCGGGCACGGCCGCTCCGGCGCTGAAGAGCGCCATCGTCTGGGCGCTGCCGATCGCGAGCGTGCACGACGGGCCGACGAGTTCGGCGAACTGCTCGGCTGGCCAGCGCGCCGCGAGGCCGGTCGCCTGCTCGTAGAACCCGGCGAGGCGGGCGACGTCGTTGCTGATGACACGGACGGAGACGAACTGCACGGCGGATCCTTTCCATGGGACCGGAGGGCGGTGGGACCCGTCCTCCGAGGGACACCGACCACGCTAGAAGCGATAGTGGACAGAATCCGCCCGGTATTGCGAGGATCTTTCCGTGACCCGGCCGATCGCCCGCGTACTGACCCTGCTGGAGATCCTCCAGGGCGGCGGCACCCGGACCGTCGCCGAACTCGCCGAGCGGCTCGACGTCGACGAGCGCACCGTCCGCCGCTACGTCGAGCACCTCCTCGACCTGGACATCCCGGTCCGGTCGGTGCGCGGACGCCACGGCGGGTACCGCTTGGCCCCCGGCTATCGGATGCCCCCGCTGATGCTCACCGGCGAGGAGGCGCTCGCCGTCCTGCTCGGCCTGGTCGCGGGACGGCGTGCCGGGCTGGTCACCACCTCGGCCGCGGCCGCCGAGAGCGCGGTCGCGAAGGTCCGGCGAGTGCTGCCCGAAGCACTCGGACGCCGTCTCGAAGCGTTGCTGGAGATCACCGATTTCACCGCGCCGGCACGATCGGCACTCACCGCGGAGGCCGGAATACTGCTCACCGTCGCGGAGGCGGCGCGGGATCGTCGCCCGGTCGAACTCGCTTACACCGCAAGCCATGGCGGTGCCAGCGAACGCGTCGTTCAGCCCTACGGGGTCGTGGCGCACTCCGGGCGGTGGTACGTGACGGGCTTCGACTCCGCCAGCGGTGAGGTGCGTACTTTCCGCGTCGACCGGATCACCAGCGTCGAGACGCGCGAGGGAACCTTTGACGTGCCGGCCGGTTTCGATTCAGCCGAGCGGGTGCTGACCGCGATCGCCGAAACGCCTTACCAGCACGAGGTTTCCGTGCGGATTCAGGCGACACCCGCGCAGATCCGTTCCGCCTTCCCGCCTGCCGTAGCCATTTTGGAGGAAATCGACGGCACTTCATGGCTGCGGGCCCGGATACGAGCGCAGCGGCTCGAATGGATTCCGCCGCTGCTCGCCGCGCTCGACCGCCCGTTCGTCATCGAGCGACCCGAAAAACTCCGCGAGCTGGTGCGAGCACTGGTCACCCGGCTGTCCGGCCACGCCGAGGAATCGCCAGACGCCCCCTACCAGTACTGATGCTGCTTCCCGTCGGTGTCGGCGAGGAAGATGACCGCGTCGGCGCCGGTCAGGTCCGCCGGGGTCAGCGGGAGATGGCCGCGCACCATGGGCTTGGCCGTGCCGATCGACGCGGGAAGCGCGGCGCGCAGCTCCGCTGCCGGGAAGAGAGTGCGCCGAATGGTCGCCTCGGCCAGCACGCGCTGAAGGGTGTCCGGCCCGCTCTCCGGACTGGCGTCCGTGGCGACGAACAGGTAGCGCTCGCCGAGGGTGAGTTCGACGAGCGCGCCGGGGTTGCCCCAGCTCACGGCGCCGCCATCGGCCGGCGTGTGGCGGTGCAGGAGGCCATTGTGTGCGAAAACCAGGCTCGGCCCGCGTTCCTGTTCCCGCCCGACGATCGCGTGCAGGTTCTCGGCCATCATCTCCGAGCGCAGGCTGAACAGGGTCGCGACGCGCTCGGGCGCCGGACTGGCCATGGCCGCGTGATACCGCAGCAGGCCTTGGGCGGTGCGCGCGTGCGCGACGGCGTGCGCGAAGCCGGTCGGATCGGCAGTGTGGAGTCCAGGTGCCGCGCGGTGAAGCGCGCTCGCGAGGTCGTCCGCGACGAGACGCAAGGCGCGAGCGCGGTCGGAGTCGCCGATGGACGCGGCCGGGTCGAACGCGGCCGCCTCGTTCGTCCAGTCCGTGTCCTCACCGAGCAACGCGTCGAGGTCGCGGGCTGACGCGGGTCGCAGTGCCGAGGGCAGGTAGTCGTTGACCGCGGACAGTGCGCGCCGCGGGCTGGGCGCACTCGAGATCTCCAGCGGCGCGTCGAAACCGTGGAAGCGAACCCGATCCGACGGCGCACGGTCGGCATTGTGCGCGCGGAGCCATTCGACGAGTTCGCGGTTGCCCGGCACGGTGCCGAATCCGTGGCTGAACCCGGTCGCGAGCACCGTGTCGAGGTCCATCTCGGCCCCGCTCACGTAATCATCCACAAGGGACGCGGCGAAGACATCGGTCTCCAGCACGATCGACCGATACCCGCGTTCGACCAGGTGACCGAGAATTTCGTTGCGCAGCAACGGAAACGCCTCGATCCCGTGGGTCGGCTCGCCGAGGGCGAACACCACCGGCGGCTCGGCCCGCGCGGCGAGCAACTCGTCGAGGGCGTGGCCCAGGCTCGCCGGATCGTCGAGTCGGCGGCCGATCCCCTGCAGCGACATGAATACCCCTTTCGTCAGGAACCACCATCGACGCTATCGTTGAAGAACCGAGTGAAACCTCTGCGGCGTCTACCTGAGCCCGAGAGTGTTAAGCCTCAAAGGAGGTGCGAGCTGCGGCCCATCGACCTCGCCAGGGAACACGGATTGTCCGCGCAGGCGATCCGGAACTACGACGACGCGGGCGTCTTCCCGCCGACCCAGCGCAGCGAGTCCGGCTACCGGCGCTACACACCGCTGCACGCGCAGGCCCTTCGCGCTTTTCTCGCGTTGCGCGGCGGCCACGGGCATCAGCGGGCGATCGAGATCATGCGCGCGACCAACCGGGGCGACACCGAAGCCGCCTACCGGCTCATCGACACCGCGCACGTCGAGCTGCTCGCCGAGCGCGGCACCCGCACCGAGGTGGCGGCGGCGCTGGGCAGCCTCTCCACCTCGGCACCCGCCCCGGTCCAGGGCAGGCCGCTGACCGTGGGCGAACTCGCGCACCGGCTCGGCGTGCACCCGGCGACGCTGCGCACGTGGGAGTCCGAGGGCATCCTGCACCCCGAACGCGATCGGGCGACGGGGTATCGCCACTACGGGCCGGACTCCGTGCGCGACGCCGAGATCGCCCGGCAGCTGCGCCGCGGCGGCTATCGGCTGCGCCAGGTCGCGCAGTTCCTCGAATCGCTGCGCGAGGCGGGCGGGGCGGACGCGTTGAGTGCCTTCCTCGATTCCTGGCAGGAGAGGCTGACCCTGCGCAGCCGCAACCTTCTCGCCGGAGCGGCACAGCTCGACGCCTACCTCACCCTGCTCCAGCAGACGTAGCGAGCCGTCCGCGCCGGACC
>NZ_JBHYIQ010000020.1:62976-82008 GCF_042739895.1 Amycolatopsis sp. NPDC059021 | reverse complement strand
TCCCGACCGCGACCAAACACCACCCCGACCCACGGCGCGGGCGTGGCCCGAGCGCGCGTGCGCGCCCCCCCCGGCTTCACCGTGTGTGCTATTTCGGTGTGTAGCACTGGATCCCGGTTTTCCAGTTGCCATCGGTGGTGGCACTGGCGCCGCCGCCGGTGCAGAAACGGTCGCCGGATCCGACAAAGGCGACCGCGGAGTTCATCGCCGAATCTATCGTGGTGCCTGCCCCCTGGTAGCTCCAGATCAGGTACTGGTTGACGTCGATCTTGGCCACGTAACACCTGATGGACATCGCGACTCCGCCATCGACGCTGATCGATTGGCCATACGCGGAGCACATCGTGATGCCGGGCCCGCCCGATCTGCGCGCGATCTCGAGTGCCGCGGCCTGCGCGGAATCCACCGTGTTGCCGCTGGCCGAGAAGCCCCAGTACACCATGTTCTCGGTGCTGAACTTCGGGATCTGGCACTGGGTAACGGCTTCGAAGCCGAAGTTCACCGGCGAGCCCCCTGCGGTGACACCGGTGCAGCGGGTTCCGCCGAACGTCGCCTTCAGCGTCTGGACGGCCGACACCGCTTTGTCCACAGTGGACCCGTAGGACCGATAAGTCCAGTTCATCGTGTCCGCTGCCGAAGCGTCCGTCACACCGGTCAGTGTCGTGATCCCGACCGCGGCCGCCACGGCACACCATCCCGCCGTCCGACGTATCACCATCATCATCCCCTCCCAAACCCGTCGACAGGACAACGGAAGCGTCGTCCGCTCGTGGTCACGGCCGCCACGGCAAAAGTGCCCTGGCATGGGAAAAGCGGCACCCGGCACCGAAGTCTCAGCGGTTCGGCTTCCGGTGCGGGGCCCCCTCGATCTGCTCGCGAAGGATGTCGCCGTGTCCCGCGTGCCGGGCGAATTCTTCGATCATGGCGAGCAGCGTGAAGCGCATGCTGATCGTTCCTTCCCGGGGAATCTCCTTCGTGTCGTCGAGGTCGAAACGGGCGGCGATCTCCCGCGATCGCCGGCTCGCCCGTTCGTACTCGGCGATCACGTCGGCCAAGGTTTCGTCGTCCGTGACGGTGAAAGTGCCCTCGTCCCGCTTCGAGTATCCGTCGCATTCGGATTCGTCGAGACCCGCCCAGAACCGCTGGAACCAGATTCGTTCGGCGGCCGCGGCGTGCTTGAGCACCGAGATCGGCGTCGTGAGTGAAGCGACGAGCCGGCGGCGGGCGTCCGCTTCGGAAAGGCCGCGAGCGGTCTCGATCAGGGCCTCGCGGTTGCGATCGAGCATGTTCTCGAGGAGCGCTCGTTCGCCGCCGTCGGTCATTCTGGTGGTGCTCATGGGTTTCACTCCGTTTCTTTGCGCGGCCGGCTAACCTGTGCGGCCTCGAGGACAGGACGACGCGTCCGGAACCGGATCTCATGGGGACGCCGAGGCGTTCGAGATGCTCTTCGCTGTGAAGCGCGGGGAGCGGGTCGATGCGGGCAGAATGGGGACACCGCAGTCGAGATCAGTCGCCGGGCAGATCCGGTGAAGGCGCCGACATCCGCATCCTAGCAGTTCCGTGGCGCCGGCCGGGCTCAGCGGAACGCGGCGACGTTGCGGGCGGCCCAGTCGGCGAACGAACGCGGGGCGCGGCCGAGGACCCGCTGGACGTCCGGGCTGACGCGCATCTCGGCCGGGGTCGGGGCGCCGAGGATGTCCAGGGTGTCGTCGGCGAGTTCGGCGGGCATGCTCCGCGTCATGCCCGCCTTGGCTTCCTCGCGGGTGAGCTCGTGGAACCGCACCGGTGAGCCCAGCGCGGCGGCGATGGCCTCCGTCTGCCCGCGCGGTGTGATCACCTCCGGTCCGGTCAGCTCGTAGACGGCGCCGGTGTGCCGGTCGTCCAGCAGGCAGGCCGCGGCGACCTCGGCGATGTCCGCCGGGTCGATGATCGGCACCCCGGTGTCGCCGAAGGGAGCGGCGACGACCCGCTGGGCGCGGACGGATTCGGCCCACCACAAGGCATTGGAGGCGAAGCCGCCCGGCCGCACAATGGCCCAGTCCAGACCGGACTCCCGCAGCGTGTCCTCCAGCTCGCGCATCGCGATCCGCGTCGGGCCGTGGGGTCTGGTCGTCACGGCCAGCGAGGTTTGCAGGACGACCCGGCGGACCCCGCCTGCCGCGGCCTGGCGGATGACGCCGGCCGGGGTGGCTCCGGCATCGTGCAGGTCGCTCGGCAGCAGCAGGTACAACGCCTTCGCCCCGGCCAGCGCGGGTTCGAGGCCGCCCGGCTCGGTCAGGTCGGCCACCACGTGGCGGACGCCGTCCGGCACCGCCGCGGCGTTCCGCGACACCGCCGTCACCTGCTGCCCCGCCTCGGCCAGTGCCTGCGTCAACGGCCGGCCCACGTTCCCGGTAGCCCCGGTCACCACGATCATGAACAACTCCTTCGTCCGAATGTTCTCCGTGGCCGAGACGCTAGGAGACCGGACTAACTTTTAGTAAGGACATACCTTCGGGTAAGCTCACTACGTGGCGGAAGGCGTGCAGCTCACCCAGGTCGATTCCGGGGCGAGGTATGAGGTGTTTCACACCGACTGCCCCGCGCGTGACGTGGTCGGCCACGTGACCAGCCGATGGGGCATCTGGGTGCTGATCTCCTTGCAGGGCAACGACCTCCGGTTCTACGAACTGCGCGAGAGCATCCAGGGTGTCAGCGAGAAGATGCTCGCCCAGTCCCTGCGCGCGCTGGTCGCCGACGGCCTGGTCTGGCGGCGAGTCGAGCCGGCGACGCCACCTCAGGTCACCTACGGGCTGACCGAGTTCGGCCGGGAGGTCGGCGAGCCGCTGACGGAGCTGTTCGGCCGGATCACCCGGCGCCTGTCACCGCGCGACGCCCGATAGCGGGGCAGCGGCAGGGATTCCGTGTCTCTGCTCAGGCGAGGAGTTCGGCGAGCCGCGTCATCTCGGCGGGCGGGTCCGTCACCGGTTGGATGAGGAGTTCGTCGATGCCCGCTTGTTCCAGGGCGGTGATGCGGGTGCGGAGGTCGTCGCGGGTGCCGACCAGGGCGAGGGTGTCCATCAGCGAGGGCAGGATCAGGTCCCGATCTCGCGGTGCGATGCGTCCGAGATAGCCGGGGTAGAGCTTGGTGTGCCGGTCCGGTGCGGTCGCGGTGGTGCCACGCCGGTCGAGGAGCCGCCGCACCGCTTCGCGTTCTTCGGAGCCGAGTTGGTCGGCGAAGGCGGGTGTGTCGGCGGCCGTGTCGGCGGCGAAGGCCAGCAGTGACAGCACGAGGTGGCCGGTCGCGTCCCGGGCCGCGTCGCCGTGGGGGTCCTCGTCCTCGCCGAGTATGTGCAGCGCGGTGACCAGGTAGGAGTCCGTGCGGGAGCCGGGGTCGTGGGATGTGCCCTGGGCGGCCTGGCGGCGGGCGTGGTGCAGGGCGTGCCAGGCGGCGGGGTCCAGCAGGCCGAAGGAGATGAGGCCGGTGCCGCGGCGGCCGGCGACGGCCGCGGCTTTCGGCCCGAGCGCGGCCACGACGAACTCGATCGGGTCGGTGGTGTTCACGTGCGCGCCGGTGTGCAGGAACCGGATGTCGCGGACCCGGTCGCCTTCGCGGTATCCGGTCGGGCGTCCGGCGCACAGGTCCTGCAGGGCGGCGGTGAACTTCTCCAGCGTGGCCGCCGTGGCAGGCGGCATGCCCAGGGTGCGCCGGGCGGTGTTCCCGGTGCCGACCCCGCAGATGATCCGGCCCGGTGCCAGTGCGTTGAGGCTGGCGAACCCGCTCGCGGCGGCCGGGGCCGAGCGCAGCGCCGGGGACGTCACGCCGATGCCGAGCTTGATGCGGCGGGTGGCCTTCGCGCACAGGCTCAAGGCGACGAAGGGGTCGCCGTGGACCATCGGGGTGTCGTTGAGCCAGAAGCTGTGCAGGCCCAGTTCCTCGGCCCGGACGGCGAGGTCTTCCACACCTGGGTGTGCGGTGACTACGACGCCTGCGCGCATCACGATCTCCAAGGCACGAGAGGGAATCGAACGCGCTCAGCCTGGCAGGTTGCCAAGACCGGCCTCAAGTCCGCGGCATTTCCCCGGCTGCGGGCCGGGACGAGCCCGGCCCGCTCGGGCTGGGACCGATGCCGGTGATCGCCAATTCGAGTAAGTGGTGAACGTCCGCGGTGGCATCCTGCTCTGCGAGTAGCGACATCGCGTTGACCAACGCCAGCGTGTCGGCCACGGTGACGTCCGCACGCACCGCGCCGGCCGCTTGAGCGGCGCTCAGCAGGGAATCCGCCGCGGCGGCAAGGATCTGATGGCCGCAGACCTTCGTGGCGGTGTCTTCGTCCGACGGTGGCAGCAGGGTCATCACCAGTCCACGGTTCGCCACCGCGTACTCCAGTGCCGCCCGAAGCCAGTGAACGAGCGCCGGACCCGGTTCCCGCTCGGCCTTCAGGCGGTCGGCGACCGCGGCGACCGCCTCCGTGCGCTCCTGGAACACTGCCTCCGCCAGCTGGCGCCGGGACCGAAAGTGGCGGTGCAGAGTGGCTGATCCGACTCCAGCGTCCTTCGCGATCGCCTCGAGTGAGGCGTCGGCGCCGTACCGCCGGAACGCGGTCTCGGCCGCCTGCACGATCTGCTCGCGGCTGCGCCGGGCGTCGGCTCGCAGGGTCCTCATCGACAACTCCGGCTTGAAAAGTGGGGTGACACCCCATATTTTAGCAAGCATTAAGTGGGGTCATACCCCAGTTATGGTGGGAGATGAGATGACAGACGTGGTAGTGGTGACCGGTGCGACCGGTCGGCAGGGTGGATCCGTGGCGCGGCGGTTGCTTGCGGATGGCGTGCCGGTGCGGGCGCTGGTCCGGCAGCCCGGGTCGGACGCGGCGAAGTCGCTCGCGGCCGCCGGCGCGGAACTCGTCACCGGCGATCTGACCGACCGCGCTTCGCTGGAACCGGCGCTGAGTGGTGCTCGGGCGGTGTTCTCGGTGCAGACGCCGGACATCAACGACCTCGCCTCGGACGTCGAACGGGTCGGCGGTCTGAACCTGGTCGAGGCAGCACGCCGGGCCGGCGTTTCGCAGTTCGTGCACTCGTCGGTGGCCAGGCTCGGCAGCTTCCTTCGGCAAGCCGCACTGGGAAAGGCAGGCGAGTGGGGAAATGCGCGCTACTGGGAGAGCAAGGCCGTGGTAGGCCAGGCGCTGCCGGACGCGGGGTTCGCCTCGTGGACAGAGATCCGGCCGGCGTTCTTCATGTCGAACCTGACCCGGCCGTCGATCTGGTTCGAGAACCTGACCGGCGAGACGATCGTGACCGCGGTCGACCCGGACAAGCCGCTGGCGGTGGTCGCGGTGCAGGACATCGGCTCCGCCGCGGCTGCCGCGTTCGCCGACCCGCACCGATTCCACGGGCACGCGATCGAACTGGCCGGTGAAGTGCTGTCGCTGAACGAGATGACCGCGGCCCTGACGGCGGCAGGAACTCCGACCCGGGTGGAGGCCGTCACCCCCGAACAGGGCAAAGCGCGCGGGATGCTGCCAGAGCTGATCGACAACCAGGTGGCCATGAACAACGCCGAAATCACTGCCACGCCCGCGATCGCGGCCCGTTTCGGCGTTCCGCTGACCTCCTTCGCCGACTGGGCCGGCCAGCGGCTCCGCTAGAGCGCCGGTCAGCTCATCGCACCGCCCCGGCCCACACTCCCGAGGCCGAACTCAGTTCGTTTTGGACGTGGGCAGATGGGCGCCGAGGTAGCCGACGTAGATGTGTCCCGTGTGGTCGGTGTCGTCGAGGAAGTGCAGGCGCGGCGCGGGTGGTTTGAAGCGTTCCAGCGCGATGTGCGCGCCGAAGTACTCCCTCCCGGTCGGGTTCGTGTCCGGGCTGACGCGGAACGTGCGGGCCTGGCGGAGCCGTTCGTTGGTGGTCACGGTCTCCGATTCGGTCAGCGCGATGATGTTGGCGCTGATCAGGGACCCCGGCTGGCCGGTGCGGGCGAACGCGAGCACGTCGCACAGTTCCGGGCCGGGTTCGCGGCCCGATCGCCGGATCGTGTTGCGGGCACCGGCGTACGCGTCGAGCGTGCGCAGGGCGTCCCAGGCCTTGCGCCGCCACGCCGCGGCCTTCGGATGGTGGTCGAGGATCGTGGTCGGGCCGAGTTCGGCGGTGATGTCGAGGTTGGTGAGTGCCTTCGACGCGGTTTCGAAGAGTTCCGCGAAGCTGGGGAACTCGGCGGGCTCCCTGCCGTCGCTCCCGGTCTCGTCGGTCCCGGTGATCCGCGCGAGCGCGCCGGCGAGCAAACCGTTGGTGCGCCGCAGATCGTCCCGCTCGTGCTCGACCTCCTCGAACGCCTTGGCGTAGTGGTCCATTGTGGACTGAAGCTGGCTGATCTGGGCGTGGAGCGTATCCGCGTCGACGGCGGAGAGCTCCTCGATCCGGGAGCGCAGGTGCTTCGATTCCGCGACGGCGCGGGCGCGTTCGGCCTCGTCCGCGGCCGAACGTTTGCGGAGAATCGAAATGACGCCGCGAGCTTCGGCGAGTTCGCGCTCCACGTTGCGCAGCTTCTCCGCGAGCGCCGCGTCCGGCGACGGTTCCGCCTTGGTGAACGGATCCGCCGACCACCATTCCCGTACCGAAGGTACTTCCGCCCAGTACTCGGGGAGGGGACTCCGGCTCCTGGCCTGGATCTGCTGGCTGATGGCGAGGCCGAGCATTTCCGGGGTGGGCGTCTCGGTCTGGATGATGTCCGGGAGCTCGTCGCAGGGCGGGACGAACAGCCGGGCGCCCGCCGGGACGGCGCAGCCGAGGGGGAGGCAACCGTTGAGCGAACGGCGGAACCGGTCGTCGACGTCGAACACGTTCACCAGTCCCGGCCAGCCGTCGACCGGGATCGCGTGGTCGTCGCTGATGATCAGCAGCGCCGTGGTCCGCCGCGGCGAGACCATCGCCTCCGCCAGGAGATCGGCGACCCGGTCGCATTCCTCGCGGGGCCAGCCACGGAGACTCAGCGACGGCCCGTCGAGCGGGATCTCGTCGCAGCCGCTCGCGCCGAGTTCCTCCAGTCCTATCCGATGCGCGGGCGCTTCGATGCTGGTACGCCACGGCCGGGTGCAGGCGGCCGCGAGCAGCCAGGCGATCCGGTCCTCGCCCGCGGTGTACCGCAACGCCAGCAACACCTGGACGGAGTAGCGGCCTTCCTTGTCGTCCCAGGAGAATTTCAGGTCGCAGCGCCGCTCGCCGCCGTCGTCGGAGCAGCCGGGATCGGCGACCTCGTAGGCGGGTGTCTCCTGCTCGCGCTGCCGGGAAACCAGCCTGTTGCGCAGGGAATCGAGCGGGCGTTTCCCTTCGACGGGAATCAGCCCGTCGTGCCAGATCCGGTGCACCCCCACTGGGCGACTCCGTTCGCTGCGGTCCATGGAATATCGGCACAGTAACGGATCGGCGCGGTGCGGGGAGTCCTTGACAGGGCGGGAAAACCCCGGAGGCGTGGTCTTCACCCACGTAGGCGACACGGGCGGGTGAGAAGGTTACCCACCGAAGTCCGCCGCGATATATGCACATCGTCGGGCAACTGATTTCGCGCGCCGGGAATCAGTGGTTGAAAAATGTTCCGTAGGTTCCCGGTGGGAGGAGGGAGTCCGGGGTGGTCCACGCCGACGGCGTGAGGGTGAACACCGCCGCCCCGGCCAGTGCGATCGCGACGGTGAGCAGTCCGAGGTAGAGCCCGAGCCGTGACGCGTTCGACCCGGTCTGGAGGCGGGCCCCGGCGAAGTAGCCGAAGACGATCGAGAGGACGCCCGCCGGGATCATGGCGAACCACAGCGCGCCGAGGACGAGCACGAACACCTGGCTGATCCAGGAGTACGGCGGCACCCCCTGCATCTGCGCCCGGACGACCAGCCAGGCCACCCAGGTCGCCAGCGCGAGGACCGCCGCGACGGTGCTGAGGGAAACGGACGCGATCGCCAGTCCGTGCCGCGGGCGTCTCTCCGCCGCGACGTCGTGTTCGAGTTCCGGTGTGGACATCAGCTTTCGGTCCCGTCCGTTCGTCGGCTGATCCACTGTGCACATCGTCGGCCGGGTGATCCTCCGTTACCGGCGTGCCGGGCGGACGCCTCACTGGTCTGGACACACTCCACCTGGTGAGCGATACTGTTCAAAACTTCATGCGTTCGAACAGTATTGCTCATCTGGACTGTGTGCAGCCGGAGGCTCGAATGCGTTCACCCCGTCCCTGGATCAGCTGGCTCACCGCGCTCTCCACCGGCGCCCTGATGCTGGCTGTCCCGTCCCCCGCCGCCGCGCAGCCCGGCCCCACCGTCACCGAGGCCGCGAACGCCGTCGAAGTGCAGGTCGCGCGCTCCGCGGGCGCGCCCGGATACACCGTGTCCGTCACGAAGGACGCGTTGCGGATCACCACGTCCCGTGACGGCCGGACGGTGCTGCGGAGCACCGGCGGTGACACCGGGACACTCCGGTTCGCCACCGGGAACACCTGGCAGCACGCGACGAAGGTGACCGGCTGGACCTGGCGCGACGGCACCCTGCGGATCACCGCGGACACCACCGCGCCCGGGACCACCGCCGAACTGCGGCTCACCCCTGGCGCCGACCGGTACGCGCTGGCCTGGGACCTGCACGGCGGAACCGCCGACAAGCTCGGCCTGACCTACGACCTCGGCTCCGCCGGGCACTGGTACGGCCACGGCGAGACGGCCACGCCGCAGGGCGGCCCCGGCGTCGACCAGCCGTGGCCGCTGGAGCGCGGAACCGTGCGGGACAAGGCTTTCAGCCCCGCGTCGTACGCGATGATCGACCCGTTCTGGTACACCTCGTCCGCCACCGGGCTGTGGGTCGACACCGGCGAGGTGATGGATGTCGGCATCAACGACGGCGGCGACGGCCTCGGCCGGTTCGTCGTCCAGCGCGGCGGGACCTACCAGGCGACGGTGTTCGTCGAGGACACTCCGCTGGAGGTGTACCGCGACTACGTCGGGATCGTCGGCAAACCGGCCAAGAGCGACAGCACCTACCGGCAGTTCAGCGAACCGCTGTGGAACTCGTGGGCGCAGTTCTACACTAAGGTCGATCAGGCGAAACTGCTGGACTACGCGGAAAAGCTGCACGCCAACCGCGAACCGGGGCACACCATCCAGCTCGACGACAAATGGGAATCCCACTACGGGAATCTCACCTTCGACGCCACGACGTTCCCCGATCCGAAGGCGATGTCGGACCGCATCCACGACCTCGGCTTCGACTTCGGTGTGTGGGTGACGCTGTGGATCAACCTGGACTCGGCGAACTACCAGTACGCCGTCGACCACGGCTATCTGCTCGGGGACCGCGCCGATCCGGCCAAACCGTGCAAGGTGACCTGGTGGAACGGCGAGGCCGGGATCATCGACCTAGCGAACCCGGCCGCGAAGTCGTGGTACGAGAACAATCTTCGCGGTTTGATGGCGAAGTACCGGATCGACGGCTTCAAGTTCGACACCCGTTTCTTCGACGACCGGTGCGCGCCCAGCGGCGGCAAGCAGCGCTCGGACTACCAGCGTCTCGGCGCGGAAATGGCCGATCAGTTCGACCTGCAGGGCGCCGGCATCCGGGTGCACTGGACGCCGGAGGCGCACCGGAGCGGGATGACGATCCGCCAGGAGGACAAGGGGACCGGCTGGAACTCCGTCAAGGCCTCGGTCACCCAGAACCTCGCGATCTCGACCGTGGGCTACCCGTTCGTCGAGACCGACATGATCGGCGGCTCGCTCAGCGATCCGCCGCCCTCGAAGGAGGTGCTGATCCGCTGGGCGCAGTCGGCCGCGCTGATGCCGCAGATGTACTCCTCGACGTCGCCGGTGGACACCTGGGACGTGACGACCGGCAAGCACGTGGTCTACGACCAGGAGACCATCGACCGCTATCGCGCGGCGGTGCGGACCCACCAGCGCCTGGCGCCCTACATCTGGGATCAGGTGCAGTCCACGCTGAAGACCGGCGATCCGATCATGCGGCCGTTGTTCTTCGACTTCCCCGCCGACCAGCGAACGTACACAGTGGACGATGAGTGGATGCTCGGCCCCGCCGTGCTGGCCGCGCCGCAGCTGGGCGCGGGCACCAGCCGCGACGTGGTCCTGCCGAGCGGGCTCTGGTTCGACGTCACGAAGAAGCGGGTCGTCCACGGCGGTACGACGTTGACCGGATACGCGACGCCGCTGGGCGTCACGCCGACCTTCGTCAACCTGCTCGCCCCCGGGGCCGCGAAAGCCCTGCACGCGCTGCTTCCCTGAGAGCGAACTCGCGTACCTAGGTGGACGACACGGCGACTCGCTCGTGTCGTCCATCCCGGTACGCGTGTCGTCCGTCTGGGTACGCGTGTCGTCCGTTCAGGAACGGGTCCCCACGCCTGCGAGTACCTGTGATGCGGCCGAGTAGGCATCGCCGGTCGGATGTGCGGGGTAGCGCTGGTGGCCGTGTGTCCACTGGTCCTCCAGCGCGAACCAGTCGATCGGCCGCGGCGCGCGGTGCTCGGCCAGTGCGGTGTCCAGTTCGGCGAAGTACGTCCGCCAGCGGTTCGCGTAGAAGCCGCCGACGAGTCCGGCCCATTCGCGGTTGGCGTAGTCGTGCAGGCCCTCGGCGTCGCTGTTCCGGGTTCCCCACACGGTGAGGATCGAGCGGGCGTCGAACTCCAGAAGGTCCTTTTCGGACGGTGAAGCGCCCGCCGCACGCGCCGATTCGAGCCGGCGGCCGAGCAGGAAGTGCTCGTCGGTGCCGAGCACCTGGTCCAGCAGATCCATTTGACGCAGCCAGGTCGCGGTCAGCTCACCGAAGCGCGCGCGGTCCTTCGCGTCGTAGGCGGCCTTGATCCGTGGCAGCAGTTCCCGGCTCCGGTTGGCCAGCACCTGGCGCGCGACGTCGACCAGGTCGTACCGGTAGGCCGAACTCCGCCGCAGCGACGGCGAAACCTGGAGCAGCTCGGTCAGCGCGCGCTCGAACTTCGCCGGGTCGTACCGGAGGTGATCCGGGCTCCAGGCCGCGGCGTGCGTGGTGGTCAGGCTCGGCCGGGCCTCGTACAGACCGTCCGCGCCTTCGCTCCACTTGTCGTCCCGCGTCGTCCCGTATGCCGTTTCGCGGAGCACGCTCCACGCCGCCTTCGCGTGCGGATCATCGCCTCCGTACCGGGACTCGGCGTACCGGTCGAACCAGGCCGCGAGATCGACCGAACCGGGTGTCCAGGCGAGGTCGGTGAGCAGCGTCATCGCGGCGGGGTTGTTGTCCGCGCCCTCGGGCATCATCGCGATACCGGACAGCTTGCTCCCCGGTTTGTCCCTCCACTGTGGATAGAGGCGGGCCCAGTCCGGGGTGTTGGCGCCGAGCACGGTGTGGCCGCCGAAGTTCCAGATGCTGCCGAACGCGTAGGGCGTGCCCAGCCAGTCCTTCTCGCGGTCGGTCACCGTCGGGTAGCGGTCGGAAAGGCCGTCCACGATGAACATCCGGCTCCGGTCGACGGCGCCGAGGATGTCCGGTCGCGGATTGGCCTGCCAGCCGAGGATCGCCCAGATGGCGTCCGGGTGCGCGCTCCGCAGCGCGTGCTGGACGGCCTTCGCGGCCTCGGGCACCGGGACGTCGCCGGGGTTCCCGCCCTCGTGCAACAGGTCCATTTTGTACATCGCCGAATCGCCGTACAACACGCTTTGGTTGCGGTAGAAGGAAGCCGCGACCTTGGCGAAGTACTCGTTGCGCGGATCGAGCCAGTCCGGCCGCTCGAAGCCGCCCCAGCGGCCTTGCGCGACGACACGGGCGCCGGGGTTGTGTTCGGTGAACTTCGGCGGCACTGTCCCGAAGTAGCCGGGGAGCACCGGGGTCATGCCGAGTTCGCGCAGCCTGCCGACGATCTTCCGCGCGAGCGCGATGCGCCTGCCGAGCAACTGGTCCGAGACGGGCCCGGCGAACCCGGACATGTTCTGCAGCAACCACCACGGCTGATGCGCTGGCCCGGGTACCCACGCGCGCACGTCCGCGTCGCCGTAGCCGAACTCGCGGAACGTCCGCCGGTAGACCTCGTCCTGCCCGAGGTAGACCAGGACCTCGTTGATCCCGTGCAGCGCGAGGACGTCGATTTCCCTTTCCCAGTAAGCCCAATCCGCGTACGGCGCGGTGTAGCCGTCATTCGTGTCGTTGAACGCGAAGCGGTGCGGTACGTCCGCCCGGCGGAGAATCGGCTGGTCCGGCGCGGGCAGCCGACGGGGCAGGTTCAGCTGCTGCCCGGTCCAGGAGATGTCGGCCTTGGCGACCTCGCGGAGGTAGGTGTGGACGCCGGTGAGCAGCACCGCCGGGCTGGTGCCCTCGACCACGATCCGCCCGCGCTGACCCGAAATCCGGTAGGCGTCCCCGCCGTCCTTCGGCACCGCGCGTAGCCGGATCTGATCGTGTCTTCCCGGCAGGAGCCGGTCGAGCGCGCGGGCGGCGGGTCCGGTGTCGAACGCCGGTGGGCCGTCCGGCTCGGCGGAGGCGGTGGTGACGGTGCTCAGCAGGGTGACGAGCACGGCCGCGACGAGGAACAGGCAGCGGAGACGCGGAGGACGCATGGCTGGCTCCCGAGTGGTGGCGACAAGCCGACAATGTTCTCTTGTGTTCGCTATGGCCTCGAATCGCACATGATCGTACAGCTGGTCTGTACCAATATGTCAAGAGTGGCTTGCTGTCATGTCTAAAGAGGACGGTTTGGGGCCGAGCGGAGTTCGGTGACCAGCGAACGCAGCCACCGCTCCCGCATCGCCGGTTCGGCGGTGAGGTGCCGGACGAGCGACTCGCGCGTATGCCGTCGGCGGCCCGCTTCGACCAGCGCGATCGCCTCCGCGAGCGCCTTCCGCGTTCGCTCGTCGTGCCGTGGCGCACGCACATTTTCGTCAGCCCAGCGCCTCCGGCTGAAGGTGGGGGTAAGCTTGTGCTGCCGATCGGCCAGGTAGCTCCACGCGCCCGGCTCAAGTGAGACGTTCTGGATCGCGCTCGCGGGCAGCTCCACGGTCCAGTCCGCGTGGGCCTGCTGCCAGCGCCACGTGTTCGGGCTGGTCTTGTACTCGCACGTGACGCCGAGGAACCGGAGTTTGCGGCGGATGACGTTCCACGCGACGCGTTCGTCATCGATCCAGTCGCGGAGCCAGTGGTACAGCACGGCGAACGTCGAGCCGGACGAGACGAGGTCGGCGAGGACCGTCGGCTGTGTCCTGCCCGCCATCGCGGCGGGCGACACCCCGGCGTCGGTGAGATTCGTGCGCAGCTGCCGGATTTCCTGGTCGTTGAAGCGATTCCAGTGCGCGAAGGCCGCCGACAGCGGCAGCTGGTGGATCCGGCTGAGCCACGACGTCCCGTCGAGCGCGCCGCTGAGCAGGTCGTAGACGCTGTCCAGCGAGCGCCCGACGAAGTGGATCTCACCCCCGCCGCTGCGGGCGAGCACCTTCGCGGCGCACTCCGTCAGCTGGTCGAGAAACGGCAGATCCGGCGCGGGGACGCCGTCGAGCAGCGTGCCGAGCTGATCGGGCCGGACGAGATCCCAGCGGAACGGACGGTTCGCTTCGGACATCAGGCAGCGGCGGTTTTCTTCCGGAACCGCGAGCGGACGAACGCGATGACCAGTACCGCCGCGGCAAGCACGACCGAGCTGAGCAACTGCGTCCGTGAACCGTCGTCGGTGAGCATGAGCACCGTGACCGCCGCCATCGCGGCCAGCGCGATCCAGCTCAGCACCGGGAAACCCCACAGCCGCACCGGAAGCCCGTCCGGATGCTCCTGCAGCAGCGTGCGGCGCAACCGCAGCTGGGCGCAGGCGACCATGATCCACACCAGCAGCAGGTTCGCGCCGACGGTGTTGAGCAGGAACAGGAAGATCGTCTTCGGCCACAGCAGGTTGAGCACGACCGCCACGAATCCGAACGCCGCCGAGGCCAGTACCGCGGGCCTCGGAACGCCGCCGGGGCTCACCTTCGTCAGCAGACGCGGTGCCTCGGTGCGTTTTCCGAGCGAGAAGACCATTCGCGCGGCCCCGTAGAGATTCGCGTTCAGCGCCGACAGCAGGGCCAGCAGGATGACGACGTTCATCACCTGTCCCGCCGCCGGGATGCCGAGGTGTTCGAGCACCGCAACGAAGGGGCTCTTGCCGACCTTGCTGTCGTTCCACGGCAGCAAGGTGACCACGACGATCATCGAACCGACGTAGAACACCCCGATCCGCCACAACGCGCTGCGTGCCGCCCTGCCGACGGCGCGGGCCGGGTTGTCGGACTCCGCCGCCGCGATGGTGATGACCTCGAGGCCGCCGAAGGCGAACACGACGGCGAGCAGCGCGCTCACCACGCCGGTCCAGCCGTGCGGCAGGAGGCCGCCGTCGCCGGTCAGGTTCGTGAGCCCCGGCGAAGCGGTGCCGGGCAGCAGCCCGAAGATCGCCAGCACGCCGAGCACGAGGAATCCGACGATCACGGCGACCTTGATCATCGCCAGCCAGAACTCGAACTCGCCGAAGTTGCCCACCGCCGTGAGGTTCACCGCGGTGAACAACGTCATCACGATGAGCACGAGCGACCACTGCGGCATCGCCGGGATCCAGTCGTGCAGGATCATCGCGGCGGCGGTGGACTCGACGGCGAGCACGATGACCAGCGTCGCCCAGTACAACCAGCCGACCAGGAAGCCCGCCCACGGCCCGAACGCGCGCTCGGCGTGTTCGGAGAACGAGCCGCTGGCAGGCATCGCCGCGGACATCTCGGCCATCATGAACATGACGAGCAGCGCGAGCAGCCCGGCCAGCGCGAAGGATACGACGATGCCCGGCCCGGCGAGCGCGATCCCCGCGCCCGAGCCCACGAACAGGCCGGAGCCGATGACCCCGCCCAGCGCGAGCATGGTCAGGTGCCGTTGACGCAGGCCGTGGGACAGGCGGGACGTCTTGGGCGCGCCGACGTCCTTGTCGGCGAGTTCGGAAGTCATCGAGTGTCCTTCGTGGTGGGGGGACAGGCGGACCGAGGCTAGCGGGACCTCGGAAGCCTGTCCGCCCCATTAAGTCGGGAGTGAGTGCCCGGTCACGCTTTCGGCCCTGGAGTCACCCACTGGACGAGCTCGACGACGACGCCGTTGGGATCGGTGATCTGGAACAGCCGCTCGCCCCATTCCTCCTCGCGCAGCGGCAGCGTGATCTCCACGCCTTCGGCGGTGAGCCGGGCGAGTTCGGCGTCGAGGTCGTCGACCACCAGCGCCACGATCGTGCCCGCCGCGTGCTGATCGCGGAATCCCGGCGGAAGGATTTCCAGCCCGCGCCGCAGGAAGATGACGTTCATCGCCGCGTCGTCCCGGCCGAGCGAGGCGAAGCCGTCGGCCGCCATCTGCTCCTGATAGCCCAGGTGGCGGGTGAAGAACGCGCTCGACGCGGCGACGTCGTCGACGGTGAGCGAGACAGCGCTGGACGTGACCTTCAAAGGTTCTCCTCGGGATGCTCGGCGATTAACTCTGTACAGTGTACAGACTTTTGGGAGGGTTTGCCACGCGGATTTCGCGGCAACCCGGATCTTGGAGCGTGAGGAGGTCGTGATGGCGAGGCCGATCTGGCGTGGTGCGCTCTCGTTCGGGCTGGTGACGGTCCCGGTCCAGCTGTTCAGCGCGATCGAGGACCACGCGGTGCGGTTCCGGCAGTTCGAGCGCGGCACGAGTGATCGCATCCGGTACCGGCGGGTGAACGAGCGCACCGGCAAGGAGGTGCCCTTCGAGGACATCGTGAAGGGCTACGAAACCGGGGGCGGCGAGTACGTCCTGGTCGAGCAGAAGGAACTGGACGAGATCGCGCCCGGCCGGTCGAAGACCATCGACGTCGAGGCGTTCGTCGACCTGGGCGAGGTCGAGCCGATGCTGTTCGACAAGACCTACTGGCTCGGCCCCGGCAAGGAGGAGTCGGACCGCGCCTATGTGCTGCTTCGCGACGCACTGGCCCAGAGCGGGAAGGCCGGTGTCGCGAAGTTCGTCATGCGCGGCCGGGAGTATCTCGCGCTCGTGCGGGCGGGCGACGGTGACGTCCTGCTGCTGGACACCCTGCATTTCGCCGCCGACCTGCGTGATCCGGCCGAGGATCTGCCGCGGCTGCCCGGCTCGGTGAAGACCCGCGCGAAGGAGCTCGACATGGCCGTCGGCCTCATCGACGCGATGACCGAGGAATGGCGGCCCGAGGAGTACCGCGACACCTACACCGAACGCGTCCGCGAGCTGATCGAGGCGAAGAAGTCCGGGGACACCGTCGTGCCCGAGTCCGAACCCGGCGAGCCGACGAAGGTGGTCGACCTGTTCGAAGCGCTTTCGCGCAGTGTCGAGAGCAGCCGCCGTCGAGGCAGGCAGGACAAGGGGAGGCGGAGCACGAGCGCGCAGGGCAAGGCCAAGCGCGCCACGACAGGCCCGAAACTGTCGGACCTGCCGAAGACCGACCTCGACCGGCTCGCCCGCGAGCGCGGGATCAGGGGCCGGTCCAAGATGAACCGCGCCGACCTCGAAAAGGCACTCAAGGCTTCGTGAGTCCGCCCACCTCCCTCGCTGTGCGCTCCAGCTTCTCCCGGTAGTTCTTCCACCACTCCTCGTCGCCGGTCGTCAGGTTGGTGGAGTCCTTCCGCAGCCCGGCGCTGCCGTCCATCAGTTCGCGGATGATGTCGGCGTGGCCCGCGTGCCGGTCGGTCTCGGCGATCATGTGCACGAGGATCTGGTGCAGGGTGGTTTCGGCACGGTCCGCGGGCCAGTGCGGGACGCGGCCCGGCGCGCTCAGCTCCAGTGCGTCGATCGTCGCGTCCGAATGGGACTGCACCGCGCGGTACAGCTCGACGATGTCCTCACGTGATTCGTCGGCGGTGGCCCACATGTCGACATGGGGGTCCTCGTCGATCTTGTCGAACCACGCCGGCCGGACGGCGAACGGCCTGCCGAAGGTGTCGCCGAAGTAGGCGATCTCGCAGGAGGCCACGTGTTTGACGAGACCGAGCAGGTTGGTGCCGGTCGGCGTCATCGGGCGGCGGACGTCGTACTCCGACGCCCCGTCGAGCTTCCACAGCAGGGCGTCGCGAGCGATCTGGAGGTATCGGTGCAGGTCCGACTTCGGGTCCGAGGTCATGGTGCGCACGCTAACAGCGGGCACCGACAGAAAACGCGTTTCAGGAGTTCAGCGCGGCATCCAGCTCGGCGAGCAGCTTCGCCTTCGGCCGCGCGCCGACGATCGAGCGGATCGGCACACCGTCGCGGAAGAGCATCAGCGTGGGCAGCGACATCACCTGGTAGTCCCGCGCGATCACCGGGTTCTCGTCGGTGTTGAACTTGCGGACGAGCAGTTCGCCCGCCCGCTCGGCGGCGATCTCGGCGAGTACCGGGGCGATCATGTGGCACGGCGGGCACCACTGCGCCCAGAAGTCCACCAGGACGGGCTTGCCTGCCCGGAGCACTTCCTGCTCGAAGGTGGCGTCGGTGACGACGACGAGGTCGGCGGTCGGTGCGGACATCAGGACTCCTCGGGGGCGGGCCGGGTCACCCGGCACGGATCGGGCTGCCGGGACATGGCTTCGGTCAGCTTCGTCACCAGACCGGCCCGGACGGCGTTGAGCCGCTCCAGGCAGGCGTCGACCTCCGCGAGCTTGCGCTCGTAGACCTCGACCGAATCGGCGCAGTCGTCCCCGGCCGGATGCCCGGCACGCAGGCACTCCACGAACGGCCGGGTGTCGTCGAGGCTGAGTCCCGCGGCCTGCAGGCTCAGGATCTCGTTGACCAGCCGGACGTCCTCTTCGCCGTACTCGCGGTAGCCGTTCTCCAGGCGGCGCACCGCGAGCAGTCCTTGGGACTCGTAGAACCGCAGGGCGCGCGTCGTGGTGCCCGCTCGCCGGGCGAGTTCACCGATTCGCATGTCCTCGACGGTAAACGTTGACGTCAACGGCAAGGCAAGGCTTGCCCCGAGGCGACTACTTTGGGTGGCGGCAGCGCAGGGATGGACAGAGGAAAGTGGTGATGAGCCGGATGGCTCTGAAGATCGGGTACAAGGCGTCGGCCGAGCAGTTCGGCCCGCGCGAACTCGTCGAGTACGCCGTGCTCGCCGAGCAGGTCGGGCTGGACAGCGTCATGGTGAGCGACCACTACCAGCCGTGGCGGCACACCGGCGGCCATGCCCCGTTCTCGTTGTCGTGGCTTTCGGCGGTGGGGGAGCGCACCTCGCGCGTCGTCCTCGGCACCAGCGTGCTGACCGCGACGTTCCGGTACAACCCGGCCGTGATGGCGCAGGCGTTCGGCACGCTCGGCTGTCTCTACCCGGGGCGCGTCGTCCTCGGCATCGGCAGCGGCGAGGCGCTCAACGAGGTCGCCGTCGCGCGCATCGAATGGCCGGGGTTCAAGGAGCGCTTCGCGCGCCTTCGCGAGGCTGTCGAGCTGATGCGCACGCTGTGGCGCGAGGAGCGCGTCACGTTCGCAGGCGAGTACTACCAGACCACCGACGCCACGGTGTACGACCGGCCAGAGGGCGGCGTGCCGATCTACATCGCCGCCGGTGGCCCGGTGATGGCGAAGTATGTCGGGAAGCAGGGTGACGGCTTCATCTGCACCAGCGGCAAGGGCATGGAGCTCTACACCGACAAGCTGCTGCCCGCCGTGGCGGAGGGTGCCGAGGCGAACGGGCGCTCACTGTCCGATGTGGACAAGATGATCGAGATCAAGCTGTCCTACGACCCGGACCACGAGAAGGCGCTGGAGAACACCCGCTTCTGGGCACCGCTTTCGCTGACGCCGGAGCAGAAGGCCGGCATCGAGGACCCGG
This sequence comes from Amycolatopsis sp. NPDC059021, assembly GCF_042739895.1. Classification (NCBI taxonomy): domain Bacteria; kingdom Bacillati; phylum Actinomycetota; class Actinomycetes; order Pseudonocardiales; family Pseudonocardiaceae; genus Amycolatopsis; species Amycolatopsis sp. NPDC059021. Next base: position 63,233 of record NZ_JBHYIQ010000020.1, on the reverse strand, counting down.
CGGAGATGGAGCGTGCCGCCGACGCGCTGCCGATCGACCAGGTGGCTCGGCGGTGGATCGTCACCTCGGACCCGGCGGAGGCCGTCGAGCAGATCAAGCCGTACGTGGAGGCCGGATTCAACCACCTCGTCTTCCACGGCCCCGGCCACGACCAGGAACGGTTCCTCAAGAGCTTCTCCGAGCAGGTCGTCCCCGGGCTGCGCGAACTCGGCTGAAGTTCCGTGAAGGCCTCCTTCACAGCGCTCACCGCTGTGAAG
>NZ_JBHYIQ010000020.1:30538-62966 GCF_042739895.1 Amycolatopsis sp. NPDC059021 | reverse complement strand
GTCCAAGCCCACTCACGGTTCCATCACACGCGTATCCGTGCCGGCCGTCCCGGGGCGGGGCTCACTCGGGTTATGGTCGTGTATGCCCCCCTTCCCAGCGCTCACCGCTGTGAAGGAGGCCTTCACGGACGGGCACTCACTCCCGCGCGGCGAGCTTTTCGACGCGCCGGTGCAGGGTGCCGAGGTAGTCCTCGGACTCCGGTTTCATCAGCACGCTGCGCAGCACCCGCACCCGGCCGACGTCCTCGGTGTAGGCGGGGTGGCGGCGGCCGAAGCCGGCCGCGGTGGTGGACAGCACGCTCAGGAACACCGGATCGTCCGGATCCGTCATGCCCTCCTGCATCACCCGGGCCGAGGCGGCGTCGACCGCGCTGAGCCGCTGGTCGGTGACCGGGAAGTAGCTCACGATGTCCAGTTCCGGCCGCTGGTAGAGCCGGAGATCTTCGCTGGCCTCGATCATCTCGGCCCAGCTCGCCGCCGCCCGCCTGCCCGCGGCGAGCACCGCGCCGAGGCCGTCGGTGGTCAACGGGAACAGCCGGAGTGTCAGCCACAGCGCCGCCGCGGCCGCGCCGGGCCGTGAGCATTCGAGGCTGATCTCGCCGAGATGCAGTTCGTCGGAGGTGAAGTAGGTGTAGGGCGAGTCGTGCCGGTAGAACCGCCCGACCGCCGGATCGGCGAACAGCACCGCGCCGCAGCCGTAGGGCTGCAGGCCGTGCTTGTGCGGGTCGACCACCACCGAATCGCAGCCCGCGATCGCCTTCCACGGGGCGGCGTCGAGCCCGTCGGTGCCCGCGAGCAGGGTGAAGAAACCGCCGTACGCCGCGTCGACGTGCACCCGGACGCCGTGCTCGCGGCACAACGCGAGCACGTCGTGGATCGGGTCGACGACGCCGAGCCCGGTGGTGCCCGCGGTGACCACCACCGTCCCGATCGTGCCGCGGCCGAGCAGCTCGCGCAGGGCCCCGACGTCCATCCGCCCCGCCGCGTCCACGGGAACCGCGTTGCCTTCGACGCCGAGCAGCCCGCACATCCTCGCGTGCGTGTAGTGGCTCTCCGCGCTGAAGGCGACGCCGCGGCCGGGGTGGATTTCCCTTGCCACGTATAGGGCTTCGAGGTTGGCGATGGTTCCGCTGCTGGTGAGGTGCCCCAGATGCGTGCCGAATCCGAACATCGTGGCCAGTTCGGCGACGACCTCGCGTTCCATCCGCGCGGTGGCCGGGCCGCCGTCGAGAGCGTGGTTGTTGGGGTTGACCAGCATCGCGGCGAGGTACCCGGCCACCGCGGCCGGATGCGGCGGCTTCAGCATCTGACCGGCGTAGCGGGGATGGAAGAACGGATAGTTGTCCTCGAGCCGCTCGGCCAGCTCGTCCACAATGGACTCCAGCTTCGCCTGATCGACCCGCAGTGCCTCGGCCACCTGGTACTCGCCGAACCGGGACGTCCACCGCTCGTGGTTGTCCAGCACCCTGGTCAGCGCGCTTCGCAGATCCATCGCTCTCCCCGTGCCGAGGCGAACCCAGTCGTTTGGGGCCGAATATAACACGGGGAGAGCGCCGGATCAGGCCGTGACCGAAGTGGAGTAGTCCTTCACGGTCATCGATTCGTGCATGCGGAAGGTCTGGGTGTTGAGCCGCGCCAGCGCCTTGCCCACGCCGGCGGGGAGGGCGGAGACGACCCGCGCGCCGGTGACGAGCCCCCACATACCGAACCGCGAACCCGGGATGAGGGTCTTGGCCGCGGTCGTGGCGAACGTGCGGCTGGCCTGTACCAGTTCGGCCATTTCCCGTTCGTAGGCGGGGAAAGCGCGGGTGTGGTCGCCGTTCGCGGCGGCCAGTTCCCCGGCCAGGACGTAGGCGCCGAGCACGGCGAGGCTGGTGCTGCCGCCGACCGCGGGCCCTGGGCAGTAACCCGCGTCGCCCACGAGCGTCACGCGCCCGCGCGACCACGTGTCCATCCGCAGTTGGGTGATCGAGTCGAAGTAGAACGCCGGGGTGTCCTCCAGCCGCCCCAGCCATTCGCCGACGTCGGAGTGCAGCCCGGCGAACGCCGCGCGCAGGAGTTCCTTCTGCCGTGCGACATCGCGGTAGTGGTAGTCGAGCGGTTCGCTGCGGAACAGGCACACCACCCGCGCGTCGCCGAGGTGCCGCGCGCCGTACATCCCGGCCATCCGGTCGACGCCGAGGTGATTGACGAACTCGCCGTCGAGGTTCCGGTCGTTGGGCACCGAGAACACCGCGAGATAGGCGCCGATGAACTCGCTGAACTGCGACTCCTCGCCGAAGATCAGCCGCCGGACGTTCGAGTGCAGCCCGTCCGCCCCGACCACGATGTCGAAACGCCGCGGCTCGCCGTGTTCGAAAGTCACTTCGCCGTCGTCGGAGATCGACGTGATCGAGTCGCCGAACACGTACTCGACGTCGTCGCGGGTGGCGTCGTAGTACACCTCGCCCAGGTCGTCGCGCATGATTTCGAGGTGGCGATCCGAGGTCGCGCCGTAGATCTTCGTGAGATCCACGGAAACAGGCCGCGCGACGCCCTCCCGGTACACGGTCATCCGGTCGGTGCCGGTGGCCTTCGCTTCGAGCCGGGGCAGGACGCCCATCCGCTCGGAGATCTCCATGGCCGGCCGGAACAGGTCGACCGCGTGCCCGCCCGTCTTGCGCGGGGACGGCGCGCGTTCGACCACCGTGACCTCGAAGCCGTGGCGGGTGAGCCAGTAGGCCAGTACCGGCCCGGAGATGCTGGCGCCGGAAACGAGTACCGCTTGTGAAGAACTCGGCATGATTCCCTCCTTACTTACCGGAAGGTAAGCATACCATCGATCTGACCTAACGGTAAGTAAGTTATCCTGGATCAGTGGCGAAACCCCCGGGCACCAAGCAGCGCATCCAGACGGCCGCGCGTGAGCTCTTCACGAGTAAGGGGGTGCGCAACACCAGCCTGCAGGAGATCGCCGACCGGCTCGGGATCACCAAACCGGCGCTGTACTACCACTTCTCCTCACGCGAGGAACTGGTCCGCAGCATCGTGCAACCGCTGATCGACGAGGGCGAGGCGTTCCTGGTCGCCCAGGAGGCGCTGGACGAGGTCGCGCCCCGCGCGTTGTTCGAGGAGTACTTCGACTTCCACTACCGGCACCGCGAACTGATCGTCCTCGTGATGAGCGAGCTGACGACGTTGTCCGAGCTCGGCCTGATCAGGATCGTGCTGGCCTGGCGGGAACGGCTCGCGGCGCTGCTGACCGGTCCGGATCCCTCGCTGGCGCTGTCGGCTCGCGCGGTGGTCGCGCTCGGCGGCATCCAGGACTGCACCGTCCAGTTCCCCGACGCGCCCGCCGACGAACTGCGGAAGGCGACGGTCGACGCGGCCTGTGCCGCGCTGGGCGTCTGAGTTACCGGTCGCAGTCGGCCGGGCGGCAGAACATCGTCACGAAGCCGCCGTTCGCCAGGACGGGAACGCTGATCCGGCCGTCGGGCTCGACGGGGAACTTCTCGCGGGTGAGCCCGCCTTCGGGCTTGTCGCGCACCAGCTCGGCGCGCCACGGGCCTTCGCCGAGGAAGTCGAGCGGCAAGGTGATCGTGGTCGCCGGCCCGGCGTGGATGCCGCCGAGGAACCAGCGGCCGCCGGACCGTCGCGCGAACACGGCGTCACGACCGGGCCTGCCGGTGATCAGACGGGTTTCGTCCCAGACCGTCGGGAGCCGGTCGAGCGTCCAGAGCGCCTCGGGCCGCGACTCGTAGTTCTCCGGTTTGTCCGCCGCGTGCTGCCAGCCCGACTCGTAGACGAAGAACGTCGCGACCTCGTGTGCCTCGGTAGTGTCCCGATCCGACACGACGAACGCCGTCGGCGTGTAGTCCATGCTGCCGACCACGTTGCGGGTGAACGGGAACATCGTGTTGGTCGCCGCGCGGGTCTTGAACTGCTCGGCGCCGCGCACCGCCTCCATGCTCATCACGTGCGGCCAGGTGCGCTGCAGGCCGCGGGGGATCGTCGCGCCGTGGAAGTTGATCATCAGGCGGTAGCGCGCGGCGTCGGCGGCCATGGCGTCGTACCACCGGAACCGCGCCTGCGCGTCGGAGTCCATGAAGTCGACCTTGACCCCGGCCGCGCCCCACAGCTTGGCCTTGGCGAGGTTGATCGCCCGCTTCGCCGCGGTGTCCATTGTGGACCAGTGATACCAGAGGAGCACGTCGACGTCGCGGTCTCGCGCGTAGTCGATGACGCCGGGGACCCAGGACGCGTCCCAGCCCTCGTCGATCAGCACGTACGGCCAGCCGTTGCGTGCGGCGAAATCGATGAAGTCCTTCTGCCGCTTCGGATCCTTCGGGCTGTCGTGCTCGGAAAGCCACGACCACGCCACCTTGCCCGGCCGGATCCACGAGGTGTCGGCCAGTTTCGACGGCGGTGCCAGATCGTCGACGAGGGTGGATTCGGTCACCGTCGCCAGATCGCCGATGATCGCCACCCGCCACGGCGTCGGGCCCTGGGTATGGACCTCGGCGTCGGCGAGCTTGATCCGGTAATCCCCGCCGCCGGTGTGGGTCAGCCGCGCCCCGGAGTACCGTCCATCCACATCGGACTCGGTGAGCAGCGCGTAGGTGCCGCCGGCGTCGAACAGCGACGGGAAGCCGTAGTCGCCGCGCGGCGCGCCGGCGGCGGTGGTCTCGAACCGGACGCCTTCGTAGTTCGGGGTGTAGGGCAGCAACCACGCGGGCGCCGCCGGTGGCGGGGCGAACGCGGACGTCTCGCCGGTCACCCGCACCCGTCCCGCTTCGGGCAGGAGATAGCGGTAGGCGACGCCGTCGGCCGCGGCGCGGACCACGACGTCGAGCCGGACGTCGTCCTCGTTCTCGAAGGACAGCATCGTCTCCACCGAGCGCGCGTGCCGGTGCAGGCGTTTGCCGGTGGTCATGGTGTACCGCTCGTCGACCTCCCGGTCCACGCGGCCGAGGAAACGCAGCCCGCGCGTGAGGTCGGCGGCGGTGGTGCGGATCCCCATCGGCGCCGGGGCGAGGACCGATCGTCCGCCGCGGGTGGCCGCGAACAGCAGGCCGCCGTCCGCGCCGAGGGAGACCTCGGCCGTCACGTCACCGGTCAGGCTGACCGCCCAGCGGTCCGCGGCGGAGGCGGTGGTCGCTGTGAACGGGAGCAGCGGAATGGCCGCGAGCAGGAGCAGGAACCGTCGCAGCGCCAACGGATTCTCCTTGTCCGTAGGACTTCCTCGTCCGTCCGGACATCCTGCGGGAACAGTGCGTATCCGGTCAATCGCTCATCGGAGTGGCCGGGGGCGATCACTTCCCGATCACCGGTACGCGATCGGATTCGGGTATCCTGGCGCGGTCTGGGAAAGGGGGCGCACTGTGACCACATTGCTGGCTTTGGCGTTCCCCGCGCTCACCTCGGCCACGGCCCTGGTCGCGTTCGCCTCGGTCGTCGCCGCGAGCCTGCTCGTGGTCCTCCTCGTCAGCCGCGCCCATGGCGACGAGCTGGCCCTGTGGTCGGCGCCGACGCGGGGCCGCGCCATCGCGTTGCGGCAGCGGGCTCGCCGTGCCGCGTTCATCAGGCTCAGGGATCCCGGCGCGCCCGGCCGCAGCAGGCCACGGGCACCGGGTATGCGCAGCACGGCTGCGTAGTCCTTTTCTTTCTGCGCAGCCATTCCGTTCACCTCACTTTTCTTCTTTGAACAACGGAGTGCTGCCCATGTTCGGCTTTCTCGACGTGCCCGTTTCGGGCGCGTATCACCTCGTCCACTGGCTTGTCGCGGTCACCCAGCCCGTCACCGGTCACTTCGCGATCGCGCTGGCGATCGTCCTGTTCACCGCCACCGTCCGGCTCCTGCTGCTCCCGCTCGCGAAATCCGCCGTACGCGGCGAGCGGGCCAGGGCCGAGCTGATGCCCCGGATCGGCGAGCTGCAGAAGAAACACGCGGGCGACCGCGAACGGCTGGCCGCCGAAATCTCCCGGCTGCAGGCCGAATCCGGTACGTCGATGTTCGTCGGCTGCCTGCCGATGCTCGCGCAGCTGCCGTTCTTCTGGGTGATGTACCGGCTGTTCACCACGCCGGTGATCGACGGCGAACCCAACTCGCTGCTGTCCGGCACGCTGCTGGGAACGCCGCTGGGCGGGCACGGCTTCGCTGCGGGCCCGATGGTGTTCGTGATCGCGGCCGGGCTCGGCGTCGTCGCGTGGTTCTCGGTGCGCTGGCAGGACCGTCAGCGCACCGAAACCGCGTCGGCGCCCGCTGCGAAGCTGCTGCGGTTCCTGCCGTACGGGACCGTGCTCGCCACGATCTTCCTCCCGGTGGCCGCGGATCTGTACCTGCTCACCACCACCGCGTGGACCGCCGCCGAACGCGCGCTGCTGCGCCGTCCACAACGGACAGTCGAAGCGAAGGGCTAGCGCCGGGTCAGCTCAGCCGGGCGGCGCGTGATTCGAGGTAGCGCCGCTCGGCGAGACTGGTGGTGATCCGCGCGGCGAGCCGGTAGCTCTCCAGCGCGCCCGCGGTGTCGCCCGCCTTCTCCCGCAGGTGTGCGCGGACGGCGTGCAGCCGGTGGTGGCCGGACATCCGGTCATCACTGTCCAGAGTGGACAGAAGGTGGAGGGCGGCGGCCGGGCCCTGGGTTTCGGCGAGCGCGACGGCGCGGTTGAGCGTCACCATCGGGTTGGGCGCGATCCGTTCGAGGATCTTGTACAGCGTGTGGACCTGCTGCCAGTCGGTGTCCTCGGCCTTCGCCGCGCTCGCGTGCGTCGCGGCGATCGCCGCTTGGAGCAGGTAAGGGCCCAGCGACGCGTGCTTCATGACGTCGCTGATCAGCGTCGTCCCCTCCGCCAGCAACTCGCTGTCCCACCGGGTGCGATCCTGCTCGGCCAGCGGGATCAGCTCACCGGACGGCCCGGTGCGGGCGCCGCGGCGCGAGTCGGTCAGCAACATGAGTGAGAGCAGCCCGGCGACCTCGGTGTCCTCCGGCAGCAGCCGCCGGACCAGGCGGGTCAGCCGGATGGCTTCCTGGGCGAGGTCGGCGCGGTGCAGGGTCTCGCCCGAGGACGCCGTGTAACCCTCGTTGAAGATCAGGTAGAGCGCCTGCAGGACGACGGCGAGCCGTTCGTCGCGTTCGTCGGCCGCGGGCATGGCGAACTGGCTGCCCGCGGCCTTGATGTTCTTCTTGGCGCGGCTGATGCGAGCGGCCATCGTGGCCTCGGGCACCAGGAAGGCGTGCGCGATCTCGGCGGTGGTGAGGCCGCCGACGGCGCGCAGGGTGAGCGCGGTCTGGGACGCCGGGGTCAGGGTCGGGTGACAGCACAGGAAAAGCAGGATCAACGTGTCGTCGGCGTCGGGGACGGCGTCGTCGGGCTCGCTCGTGTGCAACGGGAGCGCCTGCGCGGTGGCGGTGTCCTCCCGCTGCCTGCGCGACTGGTCCTTGCGGAACTGGTCGATCAGCCGCCGGGAGCCGACCGAGATCAGCCAGCCGCGCGGGTTGTCGGGGACGCCCTGATCGGGCCATTGCGTGGCCGCTGCGAGGACGGCCTCCTGGACGGCGTCCTCGCATTCCTCGAACTGGCCGTAGCGGCGGGCGAGCACGCCGAGGACCTGCGGCGCCAGCTCGCGCAGCAGGTCCTCGATCGCGGGCGCGGTGTTCACATCTCCATCCCGGCGGAGAACATGACCGGCCGGACCTCGACACCGAATCCTTCGACACGGGCCTCGGGAATCCGGGCCGCGAGCTCGATCGCGCGTTCCTTGTCGTCGCAGTCGATCAGGTAGTAGCCGGAAAGGAACTCGGCCGTTTCGCGATAGGGGCCGTCGGAAACGACCGGCTCACCGTCCCGGACACGGACCACGGCGCTGTGCGACGGGTCCGCGAGCGCCTGCGTCATGATCATTTCGCCGGACTCGGTGATCGCGTGCGCGAACGTGCCCCGGCCGTCCCGCACCGCGGCGCGTTCGTCCTCGGGCAGCGCTCTCCACGCTGCCGGGTTCATATGCGTGTTCAGCAGGAACTTCATCTCGACTCCCTCGGGTGACGGCCCGTGGCGGGCCCCTTCACCGGTGGGTCGTCGCCGGTGGCTCCCTCTCGACATGCCGTCGCCGGGAATCTTGACACAGTTCTCCACCGGGCGGCGTGTTACCGGCTTGTCCGACGAAGTTCGGCGGCGACCTCGCCCGCCGCGGCGATGCCGTCCTCCTCGGGCTCGTCCGGTAGCGGCAGCAGGATCACCGATGCGCTCCCGGCCTCGTGGAGCCGCCGGACCCGCTCGGCGCACCCGGCGAGGTCCCCGGACACCGTGAGCTGGTCGATCCACTCCGGCCGCAGCCGCGCGGCCAGCTCGTCCGCGCCCGTGCTCTCGTCGATGAGGGCGAGGATCTCCTCACCGAACGGCATCGGCCGCAGATGCTCAGCCGTGCTGGGCTTGAGGCTGTCGGCCAGGGTTTTCCGGACCCGGTCCCGCGCGCGGTCCGGGTCCTGGTCCAGCGCGAGCCAGTTGTAAGTGGCGACGGTGTGCGGGTCGGCATCGATCGTGGCGCGGGCCGCTCGCACGTACTCCGGGGCGGCCGGCTCGGCGAGCACCGTGCCGTCGGCGGCCCTGCCGGACAGCGCGAGCGACTTCGGCCCGCGGACCCCGGCGAGCACCGGCGGCACGACCGCGGGCGGATAGTCCAGCTCGACCTCGTCGAGCCGGACGTACTTGCCGTCCATGGAAAGCCGCTCACCCGCGAGCAGCCGCCGGATCGCGGTCAGCGTCTCCTCCAGCGCCGTCAGCGGGGAGGCGGGGTAGGCGCCGATCTGCCGCATCCAGGACGGGACGCCGTGACCGATCCCGGCGATCAGGCGCCCGGGGTACAGCTCGGCGAGCGTGGCGAGCTCCATCGCGGCGATGGCCGGGTTGCGGGCGACCGCGGGCAGCACGCCGATACCGACCGGGATCGTCTCCGTCGCGGCCAGCACCGTCGCCGCGGTGGCGATGCCGCCCGCGTAGAAGCAGTCCTCGACCACCCAAAGCTCGTCGAGTCCCGCCTGTTCCGCCTGGCGCGCCAGCTTCGTCAGCCGTGCCGGGGGCACTTCGCGGGAAATCCGGACGCCGACGCGTGAGGTGCTCATGACGATGATCGTGCCAGCGGCCGTGCGGCGCGGCCACCGGATTTACGTTGCCGCTGCTGGTTATCCGGCCTATTCGGCGAGCCGGTGCAGGAGGAAGATGCCGTTCACCGCGGGCCGGTCGAGACGCTGGTCGTCGGTGGAGACGTATTCGTCGAGGACCTCGAGGATGCGGCGGTCCAGCTCGGCGACCTCCTCCGGGGACAGGTGCAGCAGAAAGCGCTCGTAGACCTGGACCTGCTCCGGGCCCGCTTCGCGCAGCTCCTCCTGAAAAGCCGCGACCGGAGCGAACCGGGTTTCCGCGTCGAAGTCGTTCAGCGGACCGTCGAGCCACCAAGTGTTGCCGACAGCGCGATAGGGCTTCTCCAGCGCGCCGCTCTCCCCGGTGCGGACTGCCGCCTGCTCCAGCAAGCCCGCGTCGACCAGTTGGCGGACGTGGTAGAGCACGGTGCCAGGGTCGCGTTCGAGGCGGTCGGCGAGCTGCTTGTTCGTCAGCTCTTTCTGCTGGCAGAGGCGCAGAATCCGCAGGCGCAGCGGGTGACCGGCTGCTTTTGCTTCTTTCGCCGTCGCGGGGCGGCGCTTGCGCGGAGCAGCGGACCCGCTCGCGCGCTGTCGGGTGGTCGTCTCGCCGTCCATGACGGCCACCGTAGTCCAGCGATGGGATTTCGCCACATCGATGGAGTTTTCTCAATCGATGTGTAATCCTCCATGAGTGGATGTGCCGGCGAAGCGGGCAGAGCAGCGGGGCTTGGGCGGGGACTACTGGCGGTTGTGGACCGCGGCCGGTCTGTCGAGCCTGGCCGACGGCGTGGTCAAGAACGCCCTGCCGTTGGTGGCCATCGGTTTCACCCGGTCGCCGGTGCTGATCTCGGGGCTGGCCTTCGCCTTCAGCCTGCCGTGGCTGGTGTGCGCGTTGCCGGTCGGCGTGCTGGTCGACCGCATCGACCGTCGCCGGGCGATGCTGGCCGCGAACGTGGCCAGGGCCGCACTGCTTGCTGTGCTCGTCCTCGCGATGGCGTTCGATCTCGGTTCGATCTGGGCGCTGTACGTCGCGGCGGTCTTAGTCGGTGTCGCCGAGACGATCTACGACACCGCGGCGCAGTCGATCATGCCGCAGGTGGTTGGGCGCGAACACCTTTCACGGGCCAATGGCCGCCTCTACGGAGTCGAGTTGATAGCCAACGAGTCCGTCGGCCCGCCGTTGGCCGGATTCCTGGTGGCGGCCGGGGCGATGTTCGCGCTCGGGGCGCCGGTCGGGCTGTGGGCCATCGCCATCGTGGCGTTGCTGGTGCTTCGCGGCCGATTCCGGATTCACCGGGATCGGCCCGCCACTCTTCGTGCCGACATCGTCGAGGGATTGCGATTCCTCTGGCGGCAAAGGATTTTGCGGACCTTCGCCGTCATGGTCGGCGTGTTCAATTTCGCCACCGGTGCCGTGTGGGCCGTTCTGGCGCTTTATGCGGTCGGGCCCGAGTCCATGCTGAAACTGTCCACACAGGACTACGGTTTCCTGGTGGCCATGGTGGCTGTCGGGAACGCCGCCGGTTCGCTCTTCGCGGAGCGAGTCGAACGGCTGCTCGGCCGGGCGCGTTCACTCGGCGTGGGGTTCCTCTGCACCGCCTTGCTGCTGGGCGTCCCCGCGTTCACCGCACAACCGCTCGTCGTCGGGGCTGCGTTCTTCGTCGGCGGCCTGGGAATCGTGGTCTCGAACGTCGTCATGGTTTCGCTGCGCCAGCGGATCACGCCGGATCGGCTACTTGGACGGCTCAACAGCGCGCACCGGCTCGTCGCCTGGGGCACCAAACCGCTGGGCGCGGCCGCCGGTGGCTTTTTGGCGCAGTGGCTGGGCCTGTCCGTCATGTTCGCGATCATGAGTGGGCTCGTGCTCACCCTGATCGCCGGCGTGCGGGCGGTGACCGACAAGGCCATGGACGCCGCCGAGCGGGTCGCACGGGCGGGTGAGCCGGCTTGACAGGCAAGTGACGGCTTGCCTATAACGGTGGCTGTGGACGCGGACCTGTTCAAGGCGATCGGTGACGCGACGCGACGCACCATCCTGGACGAGCTGACCGAAAGGGACGGTCAGACACTGTTCGAGCTTTGTGGCCGGCTGAGCATGAAGCACGGCCTGGCGTCCTCTCGTCAGGCCATTTCGCAGCATCTCGCGGTGCTCGAGCAGGCGGGGCTGGTGCACACCCGGCGGCAAGGCCGCTACAAGTTCCACCACATCGACACGAGCCCGCTGCGTTCGATCGTCGAGCGGTGGCCCATCGACCGAGAGGCACCGAACTCGTGATCCGCATCAATATCACCAGCGTGTTCGTCGACGACCAGGCGAAAGCGCTCGCCTTCTACACCGAGAAACTGGGCTTCATCAAGAAGACCGACGTGCCCGCCGGCGGAGCGCGCTGGCTTACCGTGGTCTCCCCGGCCAACCCGGACGGCGTCGAACTGCTGCTGGAGCCGGACGGCCACCCGGCGGCGGGCCCGTTCAAGAAGGCGCTGGTCTCCGACGGCATCCCGTTCACCCAGTTCGCCGTCGACGACGTCTACGCCGAGGTCGAGCGGCTCAAAGGACTGGGCGTCGAGTTCACCCAGGACGCGACCGACCTGGGACCGGTGGTCACCGCTGTTCTCGACGACACCTGCGGCAACCTGATCCAGCTCGCCACCATGAAGTAGCCACGCCTAGCCCGCGATCCGGTCGAGCCGTCGGTCGAAGTCCTTGATCTGGCAGGGGAAGACACGATCCGCCCCCTCGCATCGAGTCGTTGGTCATCGCCTTGGCGCGGTCCTTGTCGGCCACGTATCGAGCATCGACCGGCAACCTGTGCGTTCGACAGCTCGTCGAGCCGTTCGGCGGCGGGCTCGGACAGACCGGCTGCCTTACGCAGCCGACGCAGAGCGTCACCGAACCTCCCGGTCATCGGCGTACCTCATTCGCGGAGTCGGTCTCTTCGCGAGCCTCGGAAGTTTCCGGAGGTAGCGCTCCACGAAGAGGTACACAGCTCAACGTAGCTGCTGCCCGACCGGGTGAGCACATGCCAACGTTTCTAGCGGCTTAGGTTCTGAGGTGGATGGTGTTGCGTCGTGGTGTGCGGGTGGCGTCCAGCCAGGCGGGCGGGATGAATTCCGGGAGTCCGTCGGTGGTGATGCGGACTTCCCATTCGGAGTGGTGGATGAGCTTGTGGTGGACGGAACATACGAGGACGAGATTGTCCACTTTGGTCTCACCGTGGTGTGCCCAATACACCACATGGTGCGCCGTGCATCGGTAAGCGGGCGCATCGCACCCCGGGAAGGCGCAGCCACCGTCGCGGCGGATCAACGCGCGTCGGATGGCGGGGGTGGCGAGGCGTTGTGCCCGTCCCACGTCGAGGGGTTCGCTGTGGGAGCCGAGCACCATGGGGATGATCTTGGCATCGCAGGCCAATCGTCGTGCTTCGGCGGCGGTGATCTCCCCGAGTAGATCGAGGGTGGCTTGCCCGATTCCGGATCGTAGTTCTTCCAGGCTGACTGTCACGACGATGTGGGTGGCTTCCCCGGCCTGTGTGGGCAGATCGGGATGCTCGGCCCACATCCGCACCAACTCCGAGAACGCGCAACCCCGCCGTTCCCACTGGGTTCGAGTGTCGCGCCCCTCTTCTTCGGTGGCCGGGCGTGGCTTCGCGAGTGGATCCAGCATCGCTTGCAGGCGTGCGGAGGTTTCGTCGTCGACGCGGGCTTTGATCTGGTGCCCGCCGTCGCGGTGCGGGGCGATGGAGAACTCGGGTTGGAAGGGTTTCGGGTCGCGGGTTTTGGGCTCTTTCCCGTCGGGGTCGAGTTGGGCGAGCAGTCGTCGTCCGGCGGCGCGGATTTCTCGGGGTCCGGCGGCGCGGGCGAGTTCGGCGAGGATTTTCTCCGCCTGTTCCCGATCCTGCGCCGACACGGTCTGGGGAAGCTTGTCCAGCACCCGCAGGATTTCGTCGATCTGCGCGGCCCCGACCGCACCCTCGCTCGCGGCCTGCGCCGTCGCGGGCGCAGCAGGCGGCTGCTCACCGGAAGTCAGGTCGCGGGTGCCATTGAGCGCCAGTGCCCGCGCCGCCCGTGCTTTCGCCTCGGCATACGGGATATTCAACGTCTCCTGCAACAACCGCACGAGACTCCCGTATCCGGTGCTGTCGCGTATGCCGCGGCGTTCGAGTTCGGCCATGATCTCGCCCTGGACAGCGGCTTCGCGGCGCTGCACACACTCGGACTCCAGGAGCCTGTCCAGCAGGCAGCCGACATCGGCGCGCCACCACTCGGTGCGCGTCGCGGAGGTGTTGCTGTCGACTGACATACCTCCACGATACGCCGCCTGATCGAACATGTGTGCTATCGATCGGGTGAACCTCTAGAACGCGCTTTTCCTTGCTGTATAAGGGTTTTGGCACCTCAACACGCTTCGGACGTGACTTTGTGTGAACCGCCGCCGCCGAGGCCTGAAGTGAGGGCTGTCACCCGTCCGGTGCTTTCGGGAACTCGAAGGACGTTGTAGCCGACAGCTGAGAACGTGCGGACAACCGAATTCTCCCCGTCCCCGCCGCGCCGGTATCCCGCCGTGCTCCTGCCCGCGGTCTGGCTGGCGGGGCTCGCCGTCGTGCTGCTGGTGGTGGCGCTGGCCGGGAACGTCTACGCGCTGCTCGGGGACAGTGATCCCGGCGCGCTGACGGCGTTCGGCTTCGGGGTGGTCCGGTTCGCGGCGGATGTCGCGGGTGTCGTCTGCGGGGGAGCGCTGGTCTTCGCGGCCTTCGTGGCGCCGGGACGCCGGGGCGGGTTCCTGACGGCGGAGGCGTTCTCCGCGGTGCGGCTGGCGGCGTGGGCCGCGTCCGGCTGGGTGGCGGCGGCGGTGCTCGCCGTGCCGTTCTCGGCGGCGGACGCCTCCGGGCTGCCGGTGCGGCGGATGCTCGACCCGGGGGTTCTCCTGTCCACTGTGGACGCGGCGGAGGAGCCGAAGGCGTGGCTGTGCGTGCTGGTCGCGGCGATCGTCGTGTCCTTGCTGTGCTGGTTCACGCTGAGCTGGCGCACGACGGTGCTCGGCCTCGTCGTGGCGATGGCCGGGCTGCTTCCGCCCGTGGTCGCCGGGCACGCGTCGGTCGGGGGCTGGCACGACTTCGCCACCAACGCCATGTTGTGGCACATCCCCGCGGCGAGCGCCTGGGCGGGATCGCTCGTCGCACTGCTGGCGTATCTCCGTCGAGTCGAAGAGCCTGACGCGGTGATTCTTCGCCGCTACCAACGGCTTTCGCTGGTCTGCTTCGTCGTGGTCGGGGTCTCGGGCGCCGTCGCCGGGCTGGTCCTCGCCCGGCCCGCCGGGCTGGCGAGCGGGTACGGGTTGCTGCTGGGGATCGACCTGGTCGTGCTGGCGATCCTCGGTGTGCCGATCATGGCGTTGCGGCGGCGTAACGGATCACGCCGGCGAGTCCTGATCATGGAACTTCTGCTGCTGGCGGTCGCGTTGGGCACGTCCGTCGGGCTGACCCATCTGGTGCCGCCGTCGTTCCTGAACAATCCGGCCACGGTTCAGGAAACCGTGCTCGGCTACAACCTCGACGAGCCGCCGTCGTTCGCCAGGTTGGTCTTCGGCTGGCGGTTCGATCTGCTTTTCGGCGTCGTCGCGCTGATCGCGATCGGCGCGTATCTCCTCGGCGTCCGCCGGCTGCGACGTCGCGGGGACGCGTGGGCCCCGCGCAGAACCATCGCGTGGTGCGCGGGCTGGATCGTCGTCGTCATCGCGACGTCGTCCGGGCTCGGGCCGTACGCCTCGGGCACCTTCAGCATGCACATGATCATCCACATGACGCTGAACATGCTGGCCCCGGTGCTGCTCGTGCTGGGTGGCCCGCTCACTCTCGCGCTCCGGGCCCTCCCGGCGGTGGGCCGGGACGCGGCACCGGGCCCGCGCGAATGGCTCGTCTCCCTGCTGCATTCGCGGGCGGCACGGATCATCGGACATCCCGCGCTCGCGTCGGTGGTGTTCGTCGGATCCTTCTACGCGCTGTATTTCACCGACCTGTTCGGCCAGGCGATGCTTTATCACTGGGCGCATCAGCTGATGAACCTGCATTTCCTGGTGGCCGGGTACGTGTTCTTCTGGCTCGTCGTCGGGGTCGACCGCCCGCCGCGTCCGCTGCCGCATCTGGCGCGGCTGGGCATGCTCTTCGCCGCCATGCCGTTCCACGCGTTCTTCGGCGTGATCCTGATGAACAAACAGGTCGTGATCGCCGAGACGTTCTACCGCTATCTTTCCCTGCCCTGGGCCGGGGATCTCCTCACCGATCAGCAACTCGGCGGCGGGATCGCCTGGGCCACCGGGGAAATCCCGATGGTGGTCGTGGTCGTCGCGCTGCTCGCCCAGTGGGCGCGCGCCGACGAGCGTGAGGCCAAACGCATCGACCGCACCGGCGAAGACGATTTCGCCGCCTACAACGCCATGCTCGCCGAACTCGCCGCCAAGCGACGCTGAAACCCCACGGAGCCACCGAAAATGACCACCACGACCGCCGGGACGACCCCGGTCCGCACGGTCGAACTCACCGTGTCCGGGATGACCTGCGCCGCCTGCTCGGCGCGGGTGGAACGCACACTGAACAAGCTCGACGGCGTCCGCGCCTCGGTCAACTACGCAACCGAGCGTGCCACCGTCCAGGCACCCGAGGGCATGGCCGACGACGTCCTGCTCGGCCGGATCCGCAAGGCGGGTTACGAGGCTAGGCTCCGGGGCGAGGACGACGCCGAACTCGGAACGGCCAGGGTCGCGGATCTGCGCCGTCGTCTCATTGTAGCCGCGGTGCTGGCGATCCCGCTCGGGAACCTGTCCATCACGCTCGCGCTGGTGCCCTCGCTGCGGTTCCCCGGCTGGCAACTGCTCTGCCTCGCGCTGGCCTTCCCGGTCGTGTTCTGGTCCGCGCTGCCGTTCCACCGTGCGGCACTGCGGAATCTTCGGCATCGATCGTCCAGTATGGACACTCTGGTGTCGCTCGGCGTGCTCGCGTCGTTCGCCTGGTCCGGCTGGGCGGCGCTGTTCGGCGGGCACGAACCCGGCTACTGGATCGGATTCGGCCCCACGGCGGCCGGGGCGGACGCGATCTACCTCGACGTCGCGGCGGGCGTGACCACCTTCCTGCTCGCCGGACGCTACTTCGAGAGCCGGTCACGACGCAGCGCCGCAGGGCTGCTCGCGGCGCTGGATGCGTTGGCTGCCAAGGATGTCCGGGTGCTGCGGGACGGCGTCGAGCGGATGGTGCCGATCGGCGAGCTGGCCGTCGGCGACCTTTTCGTGGTCAAGCCGGGGGAGTCCGTCGCCGCGGACGGGACCGTCGACAGTGGACTATCCATAGTAGACGTCAGCGCGGTGACCGGTGAGCCGGTACCCGCCGAGGTCGGGCCGGGTGACCGGGTGATCGGCGCCGGGATCAACCGCGACGGACGGCTGATCGTCCGGGCGACCGCGGTCGGCGCACACACCCAGCTCGCGCAGATGACCGCGCTCGCCGAGCGCGCGCAGGCCCGCAAAGCCAACGTACAGCGCCTGGTGGACCGGATCTGCGCGGTGTTCGTCCCGGTAGTGCTCGGCCTGGCCGTGCTCACCCTCGCCGGCTGGCTGCTGACCGGGCAGCCGGTGCGCGACGCGTTCACGGCCGCGGTCTCGGTGCTCATCATCGCCTGCCCGTGCGCGCTCGGCCTGGCGACACCGACCGCGCTCATGGCGGGTGTCGGCCGGGGCGCCCAGCTCGGCATCCTCATCAAGGGGCCGGACGCGCTGGAGGCCAGCCGCTCGGTCGACACCGTGGTGCTGGACAAGACGGGCACGGTCACCACCGGCCGCATGACGGTCACTGGGCACTATCCCGCGGACGGGTTCACCTCGGCCGAACTGCTGCGGTTCGCCGGGGCGGTCGAGGCCGGTTCGGAGCACGCGATCGCGGCGGCCGTGGTCACCGCGGCGAAGGCCGAACTGCCGGATCTGCCCGAGGTCACGGAATTCGCCGCGCTGCCGGGGCTCGGCGCGCAAGGGACGGTCGAAGGCCACGACGTCAAGGTCGGCAGCCCGAGGCTGTTCCCCGACGTTCCGGGAGACGTCGGGGAACAGCTCGCCGCCGCCGTGGGGATGGGGCGACGGCGGTCCTTGTCGCGGTAAACGCGCGGATCGCCGGTCTGCTGGTCGTCCGCGACGTCGTCAAGCCGTCCGCGCGCGCCGCGGTGGCCGCGTTGCACGACCTCGGTCTGCGGACGGTCCTGCTGACCGGCGACAACGAAACCGCGGCCAAGGTCGTCGCGGCCGAGGTGGGCATCGACGACGTCCGTGCCGGGGTGCTGCCTGCGGAGAAGGCCGAGGTCGTCGAAGCGTTACGCGCCAAGGGAGCGCGGGTCGCGATGGTCGGCGACGGGATCAACGACGGCCCCGCGCTCGCGACCGCCGACCTCGGCATGGCGATGGCCAGGGGCAGCGACATCGCGCTGCGCTCGGCCGACGTCGTACTCGTGCGCGACGACCTGCGCGTGGTGCCCGACGCGATCCGGCTGGCGAACCGCACGTTGCGCGTCATCCGCGGCAATCTGCTGTGGGCCTTCGGCTACAACGTCGCGGCGATTCCCCTTGCGGCGCTCGGCCTGCTGAACCCGCTCATCGCCGGCGCGGCGATGTCGCTGTCCTCGGTCCTCGTGGTGTCGAACAGCCTGCGCCTGCGCTCCTTCGAGGGCAGCCAGGCGGGTGGAGGTCTCTGAAGGCCACCTTCAGGGACTTGAGCGCCCCAAACTCGGCCTTCGCGTCTCTCGTCCCCGGAGACATGCTCTGAAGGCCACCTTAAGGGCGTTAGAGTCCCTCAAGGTGGCCTTCAGAGACTTGGCGACAACGTGTGCAGCACCGTGGCGAGGGTGTGGGCGATGTCCTCGGCGGGCAGGCCCGGTTCCGGGCCGCACAGGCAGGACCAGCTGAGTTCGCCGTTGTCGGCGAGGCGGACCTCACCGCGTGACGGCCGGGACGTATCGGACACGGCCAGCTCGACCCAGACGCGCCAGGCCACCACGTCCTCGCTCACGACCAGGCGCACCGCCAGGCCGAGCGCGTGCAGCGCGGCGCCGACCGTGCGGCGCAAGGTGTCCCGCGGCGCCGGGGAGAAATCCAGCCCGGCGAGGTCCTCCGCGCCGAGCAGCAGCAGGATCGTCCGGACGAGGCGGACCGGGTCGTCGCACTGGGCCGGCGGCAGCCGGAAGGCCCACACCACCTGCCCGTAGTCGTCGGCGTAGAACTCGCCCTCGGCGCCGGGCAGGGTCAGCCAGTGTTCCTCTTCGATCGCCGACGGGATTCCCCGTTCCGCGAGCCGGTCCGCGACGAGCCGGACGACGGAATGGTCGTCGGTGTCCCCGGCGGTGCTGGTGACGTCGGTCAAGGTGGCGGGCATGGGTGCTTCTCCTTTGTTTTTCCCGATCGCGGGCCCCTCGGGTTCCGCGACGTCCACTCTTGCCGCCTCGGGCTAGGATGACAATCAGTGACACAAGCGAACCCCAGCGTGAACAAGACGCCCGTCATCACCCAACGATGTGAGAGTGGCCATGGCACGGAAACACCGCACCGCACTGGAAGCATGGGGTAAGGAACTGGCGCTCGCCAGGGACGGAAAATCGCTGAGCCAGGAGGAACTGGCGAAGGCCGCGTTCGTGTCCCAGTCGCTCGTGGCGATGTGGGAGACCGGCAAGCGTACGCCGAAAGCCGAGGATCTCGCCCGCTGCGAGGAAATCCTTGGTACCAACGGCTATCTCGGGCGGATCCTCGGCGAGCTGGTGGCGCGTGAGGTTTCGCACGAGTGGCTGGACCGGTGGATCGCGGTGGAGGAACGCGCCACCACTCTGCTGACATTTGAATCAACGGTCATTCCAGGATTGCTGCAAACCCCGGACTACGCGCGGGCGATCCTGGACTCCGAGGAGCTGGTGGCCGCTCGCCTGGAACGCCAGCGAGTGCTCGACGAGGGCGAGCCGCCGATGTTGGTGGCGCTGCTGCCCGAACCGGTGCTGCGCCAGCAGGTGGGCGGCGCCGAGGTACTAAGCGAGCAGCTGCGGCATCTGGCGGAGATGGCGCGGCGGCCAACCATCTCTGTGCAGGCCGTGCCATCGGAGGCCCCGGCCTGCGCCAAGTTTCTCGCGCCGTTCGTCGTGGCCAGCATCGACGGTGTCCCCGACGTGGCGTATGTTGACAACCAACTGCGCGGAGAGGTCGTCGAACAGCCTTCCGACGTGGCGGTCCTGCGCCGGACGTTCGAGTACTTCCGCGCGGACGCCCTCTCCCACCGGCAGACCATCGACCTGATCGAGAAAGCGGCGGACCAGTGCTCCACCCCCTGACCTGGCGGAAGTCGTCCTACAGCGGGTCCAACGGCGGCAACTGCGTGGAAGTCGCGTACCAGCCGGGCCGTGCTCATGTCCGTGATTCGAAGACTCCGGACACTGGCAGCCTCACCGTCACCGCTGCCGCTTGGCGTACCTTCACCGCCACCCTGCGTCCGCAGTAAAGCGGCCTAGCCGGACGTCATCACATTCCGTGGGTGGGAGCAGCGAGCAGCCTGGCGGCGTGTGTTGTGAGCGGTTCCGCAAGTTCAGGATGGTCGCCGCTGCTCTCGATGCGGCGGAGCAGGCGGGCGGCGACGTAGAGCTGGGCAATGCGGCCGGTAGGCGTGTCGAGTAGGTCGGCGAACAAGCCGTGGATACGTTCGGCGGTCTCCGGTACGAGAAGGCTGTAGCTATAGAGGGTTGCGGCGTCGAGCCCGGCAGGCGCGGTGCCCCACAGTTCCCAGTCGACGATCCCGAGGTCAGGGGCCATCAGGTTCGCCCAATGAAGATCGGCGTGGGCAGTGGTCCAGCTGGCGACCGTGGTCTCGACCGTGTCCCCGAAGCGTTGGCGAATGCGCTGCGTGACCCGTGCTTGGTTGGCATAGACGCGGTCCGTCGGCGTTTCGGCGAGTGTCCGAAGCCCATGGGACAGGTCGGTCCACCAGGTTTCAGGCAAGGGCGGGTCGCTGTGCGGGACGTCGATGGCTGCCGCCGGCGTGCCCGGCAGAAGGAGCATCAGTTCTGCCCGCTGGTTCCGCCAGTCGTGTTCTGGCCATTCGTAGACATCGAGCACGGTGGGTTTGCGGACAGCCGTGATGACGTTGGCGTCGGCGTTCCCGGTCCAGCCTTCGCCGCGCGCCCACTGTGGTTCTTCGGAGACGACCCGCAGCCAGGCCGGGCTGTGCTGTCCGGTGACGGGTGCGCTGATCGAGCGGAGCCGCCATCCGAAGGTCGGGGCAGCGGTCACCGTGACGTCGAAGTGATCAGCGGCTCGACGGAGATTGTGCCGTTGGAAGTTGCGGAAGGTCGCGTCGCCGTCGGTCTGCGGCTCGGCGGTGAGGAATTCGGGCATCAGTCGGTGAGGTGACGAAGATAGGAGGCGGGGTTGTCGAGGTAGCGGCGCCAATGGTCGACCAGTTGCAGGTCGGCCCATTTCGCCCGGCGTAGGCCGTGGTCACCGACCTCGATGATGTCGGCTCCTGGGGTGGAGGCCAGGATCGGAGAGTGCGTCGCGCAGACGACCTGTGCGCCGGACTCGCCGAGGTCGTGCATCAGCGCCACCAGGTGCAGGCACGCGGTGAACGAGAGCGCTGATTCGGGCTCGTCCATCACATAAAAGCCGGGATCCTTGAACATCGAGCGGAAAACGGCGAGAAACCCTTCGCCGTGGCTCATCTCGGCGGTGTTGTCCTCCCAGTAGCCGGGGACGCCGCCGAGGTTCTCCGTCATGCTGAACGCGGTTTCGGCGCGCAGGAAGAAGCCCTTCTTCTTCAGCCGGGGACCTGCCAGCATCCGCGCTCCTCGAGCTGTGGTCTCCAGCCGCAGGACGTCACCCAGCGGTGTCTTGGTGGGGTCGGCGCTGCCCGCTTTGCGGGCGGCGCGTCCGCCGCGCGCGTCCAGCTTGAAGCCTTCGGCGATCGCCTCGACCAAGGTGGACTTGCCTGAGCCGTTGTCACCGACCAGGAAGGTCACCGACCGCTCGAACCTCAGCCCGTGCTCGGCCACCTCGGCAACCGCGGGTACTGAGTACGGCCAGCGCCGGTAGCTCGCTGGACGCAGCGCTTCCGGGACGTACGCGCGGCGGACGAACACGTTCACCTGCTCCTAGTCGTAGTTGGGCTGGCAACCGCCCTTCGGGCTGCACGGCCCGGAGCCCGTCGGCCAGCACTGCGGACGACACGCCGGTCCGCAGCTGGGGCCGCACTGCGGATCGCACGGTTGAGGAGCCTTCTTCCCCATCGTGAGCCGGGCATCGAAACTCTCCTTGAGCATCGCAGACGTCGCCGCCGCACAGCTGGTCGACGTCGGGCTGGAGGTCTCGGACGCCGCGCCCGACCTGGCGAAGGTGGTCGGCGCGGATCTCCTCCGTGACGCCCAGGTCGATAAGGTCGGCCACGGCACCGCTGACGTTCTGGCCCGGGTTGACCCCAATGACGCCGGTCCTGATCGGGATCGAGCGGCGTAACGCCTCGGCGATGTTCTCGCGTGTGCGGCGGTAGCTGTCGCGGCCTTTCGTGATCGCCTCGTGCTGCTCGGCCGAACTACTGTAGTAACTGGCCGCCAGCCGCACCTTCGGCTGTTCGAACACGCTCCACATCCGCTCGGAGACGTGGGCAAGGTTGCTGAAGACCTCCACCTCCAGTCCGCGGCCAAGCGCGTGGTCGATCAGGTCTGGCAGCCCGGGATGCAGTGTGGGTTCGCCGCCGATGAACTGGACCATTCTGGTACCCAGCTCGGCCGCCTGCCCGATCACACGCGCCCAGTCGTCCATCCGCATCGAGCCGTCTGTGCCCTGTGGGCCGGACTCGGCCATGCAGTGCACGCATTCCAACTGACACTTCCCAGTGATCTCCAGCCACACGAAATCCAGGTCGCCCACGTCACCCTCCTCGCCGCTCCCGTACCGGGCCAACCCGCTGCCCTCCCTCCATGAAACCGAACCGAGATAACATGCGAGCCTTGATCACCCGCCTGGCGGCGCGCGTGAATCACTGGCTCTTCGGTATGGCCAAACCTGCGCGCGACCCGGCCGCTCAACCCGGAGCCATACAGAGTCCCGGATTGAGCGGCCGGGCCTTTGCCGTTCTACGGGTTAGTACTCCAGCCGCTCGGCGTGCACTCGCTCGCTCGGCGGGTGGCGTCCCGTACGTGTCCTGAGGTCAGACGTTTAGTTCAGCGAAAAGACTCCGGACACCGCCAGCCTCACCGTCACCGCCGCCTGGCGCACCTTCACCAGCACTCTGCGTCCCCGATAGCTCGACAGCCTGCCGATTTCTATCCGGTTACGTCGCGCGAGCCGGGCAGAGTAACCGACTGGTGGCTCGGACCGACTTCCCATAGCCAGGTTTCCAGCGGCGGCGCTCCCCGGCGGGCGTACCAGGTGATCGCCGCGTATACCTCATCAGCCAAGCGACGTGGCCCAGCTTGCCGCACGGTGAGGTCGTCGCCCGCCTCGTCGGCGTGGATACTGGCCCAGGAGCGCGAGATCGGGTCGGCGAACAGGATCAGCCGCCTGGGGCTGCGCGTCCCGGCCGGGTAGCTGTTCCAGCGACAGGACGGGGTCGCGACCGCAGCCGCCCAGCACCACGACGGATCATGCAGCGGATCCCACAGATCTTTGGTCGTGTGCTTCACATCGGCGTCGGGGTCATCCCACCGCACCTCGTGCAGTGCCGCACTGCCCGGCCGCTGGTCCCGTAGGTGCATGAAGCCCACGGTGAGGTCGGCGTCGGCGTGCCCTCGGGCGATGCCGTCCTCGCCGACTACCAGACGCACCAACGGATGTGCGCTGAAGTCGGCGAAGATCGGGGCGACGATCACCCCGCCTGGCCGGGTGTGCTCGACCCACGCGTAGGGGAGACGGCCCAGCGGCACACCCACCGTCGCGATCACCCGATCCCACCGGCTCCCTGCCGCCGGTACCACCGTGGCGCCGTCACCGGTCAGGACCGTCACATTCGCCGGCGTGGGAACGTCCAGCCGCTCCCGTGCCTGGGCCGCCACGTGCTGGTCGATCTCAACTGTGGTGACAGCCCCGTTGTGTCCGACGATCTCGGCCAGGAGCGCGGCGTTGTAGCCCGTGCCGGTGCCCACCTCGAACAGCCGATCCCCAGGCTGTGGTCCTAGGACGCGGAGCATCCCGGCGACCACGGTCGGCGCCGACGCCGAGGAGGTGGGCCGGTAACCGACGTCCGGCCAGGTGACCGCGCCGTCATCGAACTGGGTCACGATGGGCATACGCGGGTCGTACACCGCTTTCGTCCAGCCTTGCGGGTCGGTGCCGCGATCGACCGCGAGGTCGTCGGCGTCGGTGGTTTCGTTTCCCCCGCACCACATACGTGCTGGGATGAAATCGGCGCGATCGACGGCCTCGAACGCTGGGCGGTAGGAGGCAGGCAACACCCCGGCCGTGTCCAGTCCAGCGACCAGGGCACGGGTACCATCACCGGCTCCGCTCGTCACTCCTTGCCACCCCACGAGTCTTTTCCATACTCCTTGGGATCAATCTTCTGGGAATGATCCTCGTCGGCACCACGCCTACCCGTGTCCCCATCGCGGGTGACGTTATGCGCGCCGCCGTCCTTGTTCTTGTCGTTCTTGCCCTTGTCGTTCATCTCGCGACTCCTGCCCGGTGTGAGTTCTTTCTACCGTCATGTCGGCGTGCTGCCGGTGTACAGCAGCCATCCAGGTGAACTCAATGCCCAGGACGTGGCGTATGTTGACAACCAGGCAACAACTTCTCACGCGACGTAGTGGCTGGGGCGGCCCTCACGATAGGCGAGCGTGCCGAGAGCGCGGGCGCGGTGGTGCGGCAGCAGTGTCGGCGTGCCGTCGGCGCGGAGCAGGACGCAGGAATGCCACGGCGTCGTCCACTGGTCGGCGATGTCGAGCAGCCGAATGCCGAACTTCGCCGCGCCGGGCGGCTGCGGATGGATCGAAAGCCGCACCGAGCGCGGAAATCGGGCGGCGATCAGGCTGCTCCACGCGTTGCTGCGCTGGATGACGCCGTAGGCCCGGCGGCGGCATTCCCGTTGCAGCGCGGATTTCGTGCCGGTGTGGCCGACGGTGTCCTCGACGAGGAACCGGGTGATGCCCCGGTAGAGCCGGGTCATGTTCTCGTCTCGCCGGACTTGCCTACGAAGATCGTCCACTGTGGGCGCGAACTCTTCGTGGACCCGCCGCCGCTTCTCGTCGTAGTCGATCTCGCCGAGGACGTCGCCTAGATCGAACGTCGTCAGGCAGGTCCGGCGCTCGGCGTGGATCATCGCGCGTAGCGCGGCTCCGTAGGCGTCGATCGTCTCGTCCGCGACGCCGATGTGATCGCCGAAGATATGGCCGTCGGAGCAGATCAGCATGCGTGCGCCGGGCGGGTAGATCGCTTCGATCGTGGCGCAGAGTTCGTCGAGGAACCGCAGGGAGAGTCGCTCGCCCTCGTCCGGCAACGGGCCGAGCACCTTGTCCGGATTCGGGGACTTGCACGGGAAACCGGGCAGCGTGAACAGAATCGGTTCGCCGGTGCGGACGAACGCCGCGAGCTGCGACAGCTGCGGTCTGAACGCTTCCGGCTCCGAGACCGTGTCGCCCGTTACGCGACGACGATGGGGCAGCAGCAGGCGAAGAATGTCCGCCGTGGTTCTCTCCACAGTGGACGGTGTCGCGGTGAGCACGGATCTCCTCGGCAAGTGGGCTGAAGGGGACTTTCGTCCGATGCGATGAGCTGAAGGGGACTTTCGTCGCATGCGATGCGAGGAAAGTCCCCTTCAGCTCACGCGGTCGTAGGTGACGGGCAGGCTGTTGACGCCTCGGGCGAGGACGGCGGGGA
The DNA here is from genome assembly GCF_042739895.1 of Amycolatopsis sp. NPDC059021. Classification (NCBI taxonomy): domain Bacteria; kingdom Bacillati; phylum Actinomycetota; class Actinomycetes; order Pseudonocardiales; family Pseudonocardiaceae; genus Amycolatopsis; species Amycolatopsis sp. NPDC059021. The sequence continues at coordinate 37,979 of NZ_JBHYIQ010000020.1, read as the reverse complement.
CCCACGCGATGGCGTTCGGGTCGCCGGCGAAACGCAGGCCGGGCAGGCGGTGTAGCAGCGTGGCCAGCGCGACCTGGAGTTCCGCGCGGGCGAGCGCGGCGCCGGGGCAGAAGTGGATGCCGTGCCCGAACGCCAGATGCGGGTTGGGGGAGCGGGTGAAGTCGAGTTCGTCGGCGTTCTCGAACCGTCGCGGATCGCGGTTGGCCGCGCACAGCGAGACGATCACCGAGTCGCCCGCCGGAATCGGGGTGCCGTGCAGCTCGCTGTCCTCGGCGAAGAAACGCCAGGTCGTCAGCTCGAACGCGGAATCGAACCGCAGGAGTTCCTCGACCGCCGACGGCAGCAACTCGGGATCGTCCCGGAGTTCGGCCAGCTTTTCGGGGCGCCGCAACAACGTCATGAGGGCGGTGCTGATCTGGTTGGTGACCGGCTCCTGCCCAGCCACCAGCAGCTGGAACACCATGGAGTCCAGCTCTTCCTTGCTCAGCACGCCGTCGTCGTTGGCCCGCACGAGCGTGCTCAGCAGGTCTTCACCGGGGTTCGCGCGCTTGTCCGCGGTGACGTCGGCGATGTAGCCCTGTAGCCCGCGCAGCAACGCCTCGTACCGCGGCCTGCCCGGATCGGTGGGGCCGACCGGCTGGACGACCTTGCCCCATTCGCGGCGGAAACCCTTGGCCAGCACCGGGGGCAGCCCGATCACCTCGGCCAGCACCCGGAACGGGAAGTGCGCGGCGAACCCGGCGACGAGGTCGGCCGGGCCTTCGGGCGGCAGCGCGTCGACCAGTTCGTCGGCCAGCTCACGGAAACGCGGGCGCAGGGCCTCGATCCGCTGTGGCGCGAACCATTCCAGCGTGAGCTTGCGCATTTCCGTGTGCTTCGGCGGATCCTGGTGCAGCAGATGGACCTGGAGCTGCGAATGCTGCGGTTCTGGCATGATCGACGCGCGGGCCCGCCACCGGTCGTTGCCCCGGGAATGGTGCTTGCCGAGGCGTTTGTCGTTCAAAGCCGAGTGCGCGGCGTCGTAGCCGGTGACCAGCCAGGCCTGGACGCCACTCGGGAATTCGACCGCGTGGACCGGGCACTTGTCGCGGAGTTCGGCGTACAGCGGGTACGGGTCGGTCTTGTATTCGGTGCCGTACAACGGAACGGGCACGGATTTCTCCTTCACAGCGTGATCCTCGGCCGGTGGTGATCGAGCCAGAGCCCGAGATCCACGACTCGCTCCAGCCGCAACCGGTGACCCCAAGCGAGCTTGTCCGGCGCGCAGTCGAGCACCGGTTTCACCTGAGCCTCGTCGACCAGGCCGCGCACAGCATCCGAATTGGACAGTGTCATCCTGGCCAGGTCTTGGAGACCGCGGTTGTAGTCCGGGTGATGCGTGGCGGGATAGTGGTTCTTCGGTCGCATGAGGACGGACTCGGGCGCCAGACCACGGGCCGCCGCGCGTAGCACGCTCTTCTCCCGGCCGTCGAAAGCCTTGATCTGCCAAGGAATCGAAAAGGCGTACTCGACCAGTCGATGGTCGCAGTAGGGCACCCGGACCTCCAGTCCACGTGCCATGCTGAGCCGGTCCTTCCGATGCAACAGCTGGCGCAACCAGCGGGTCAGCGACAGATGCTGTAGTTCGCGCTGTCGGTGTTCGACGGCGTCCTCGTCGGGCAGATGCGGCACGGCCGCGAGGGCGTCGGCGTAGGTGTCGGCCTGGTATTCGCCGAGCCGTAGCAACGGCGCGAGGTCGGGATGCATCGGCATCGCGGCTTCGTCATCGGTCACCAGCAGCCAAGGGAACGTCGCCGCCTCGATCGCGCGTGGCGTGTGGAACCACGGATATCCGGCGAAAACCTCGTCGGCCGCCTCGCCGGACAAGGCCACTGTGGAGTGTTCACGAATACGGCCGAACAGCAAATACAACGACGTGTCCATGTCGCCGACGCCGATCGGCGAATCCCGGCAGGCCACCACCGCGGCGCGATGGCCCGGGTCCAGTAACAACTTCGGGTCGAGGACAACGGTGTCATGCTCTGTGCCGATGAAGGCGCCCGCCTCGGCCGCGAACGGAGTGTCGTGCCCGGTGCGCAGGACATCGCCAGTGAACTTCTCGGCCTGGTCACTGTAATCGACCGCGTACGACCTCAGTCCCCCGAGTTCGTCGGCGGCGAGCGCGGTGACCACAGTGGAATCAAGACCACCGGACAGGAGACTGCACAGCGGGACGTCGGCCTCCACTTGCGACCGTGTCGCGACGTTCAGCAGCTCTTCCACCTTCGCGATGGTCGTGTTCCGATCGTCGGTGTGCTCGTGGACTTCGAGCTGCCAGTACGTCCTTTCGCGACGGTCGTCGGGGCTCATGCTCAGCAGCGTTCCCGGCGGAACTTCCCGTACTCCGGCCCAGAGTGTCGGGCCGGTGTTGAACAGCAGGCTGTAGGCCTCGCGCAGACCCGCCGCGTCCACTGTGGGCTCCAGCTCGGGATGCTCGAACAACGCCTTCGGCTCCGAGGCGAACGCGATGCCGCCCTTGATTTCCGCCCAGTACAACGGTTTCACCCCGAGGCGATCACGGACCAGCAGCAAGCGCCGATCGCTTTCGTCCCAGATCGCGAAGGCGTACATGCCGACAAGGCGGTCGACCATCGCGTCACCCCACTCCTGATAGGCGCGGAGCACGACCTCGGTGTCGCTGCGGGTGGTGAAGTGGTGGCCACGGCGGCGCAGTTCGTCGCGGAGTTCGTGGTGGTTGTAGATTTCGCCGCTGTAGGTCAGCACGACGTCTTCACGCACCATCGGCTGAGTGCCGCCCTCGATGTCGAGAACCGCGAGCCGACGATGTCCAAACGCGACTTGACGCGCCAGCCAGACGCCGCTCGCGTCCGGGCCGCGCGGCGTCAGAGTGTCCGTCATCGCGCGCAGCGTCGTGGCGCTGCCGTCGGCCAGGCCGTGGTAACACACCCAGCCGGTGATTCCGCACATGGAACGACTCACTTTCCGTTTTTCGGCACGAGTTTCCGTGGCCGCACGGCCAGCAGGGCGACGGCCGCGCACGCGACGAGCGCGGCCAGCCACAACCCCGCCTCCGGACTGCCGAATGCCCAGGCCGCGGTGGCACAGGCCGGGCCGAGGGTGAAGCCGAGGCTGCGGGCGAGCTGGACAGTGGCGCCCGCGGTGGCCATCCGCTCCGGCGGCGCGGCGGTGATCACCAGCAGCTGCGCGGGACCGCCGTACAACCCCATTCCGATCCCGGCCACCGCCAGCCGGATCGCCACCGCGACCGGTGTCCACTGAGGACTCAAAGTGAGCAGCGACAGCAACCCGGCCGCGGTGAGCGTCGCGCCCGCGACGGCGACCGGACGCGGCCCGAACCGGTCGGCCAGCCGCCCGCCGAGCGGTCCGGCCACGCCCATCCCGGCGGCGAACGCGAGCAGCGTCCAGCCGGTCACCGCGGCGCTGATCCCGTCGATCTCCTGCATCCGCAGGCCGACAAGGTAGTTCATCACCGCGAAAGCCATTGCCAGCGCGAGAACCGCGGCCTGGACGCCACTGGTGCCGGAGTCGCGGATCACCGCCCACGACGGCCTGCCGCTGCTGCGGGACCACAGCGCCAGCGGCGGAATCCCGGCCAGGCACAGCAGCAGCCAGCCGGGTTCGGTCGCGCCGAACGTCAAGCCCAGCAAGAACAACGCGATCCCGGCGGTGGCGAGTGCGGCGCCACGTAACGACTCCGCGTCCGGACGGACGAATCGCCCGCCGCGTTCGGCGTAACGTGTGGTGAGCACGAGCGCGGCGAGGCACACCGGGATCTTGACCAGGAACACCGCCCGCCAGCCGAAGGTGTCGATCAGCGGCCCGCCGATCGCCGGGCCGAGTACCGCGCCGAGTGGTCCCAGCGTCGCGGGCACGCTCATCGCGCGTCCGCGTAATCGCGCGGGTACCGCCTGTGCGGCAACCATCGGCATCAGGACGAAGAGCGCCGCTCCGAACACACCCTGTGCGATTCTTGCCGCGATCAACCAGGCAGGCCACGGCGAGGCGGCGGCCAGCAATCCACAAAGGCCGAAGCCGGAAACCGCCGCCGGCAATACCGTTCGGACGGGCGCGGTGTTGAGCCATGCCCCGGCGGGCAGTAACAGCGCGACCACGGGCAGTTGGTAGCCGAGTACGGTCCACTGCGCTGTTTCCGTGGTGGTTCGCAGATCACGGGCGACGTCGGCGAGCGCGACGTTCACGATGTTCATGTCGAGCATCGCGATGAACGACACCAGGCCGGCGACCGCGACCAGCGGCCAGTTCGCCCGTGACATCCACGCTCCTCGCCCTTGAAGTTCCCCTCCTCGCCAGAAGTCGGGACGGTTACGGGGAAAGTTCCCGATCGTGGGACGGAAAGCGGCACGCGTCACAGAAAGTGCCGAAACCTCCGGGAACTTTGCCCCTCGTTCGTGCGACTTCTGCACTGACAACGAATGTCTTGTGAGGAGTACAGCCGTGCGCACAGCTCATCCGTCCACCCGTCGTGCGGGGGCGTCGGCCGCACTGATGCTGGCGGCGGGTCTGTTCCTGACTGCCTGCGCGGGAGAGTCCGCGACCCCGGCCGCCGCGCCTTCGTCCGGAATGGACATGGGCGGAAAGAAGGCGGGACACCCCGCGGCGCCAGCGTGTCCGCCTTTGCCGAAGCTGGACACACCACCGAAGCGGATCGTCACCATGGACGGCGGGGCGGCCGCCATCCTCACCGAACTCGGCCTCGGCGACCGGATCGTCGGCACCGCGGCTCCGGACTTCTTCGCGGCCTTCCCGGCGGACAAGAAGGCCGCGCTGGACAAGATTCCGGTGCTGGATCCCGGACAGGGCAACGCGGAGAAGGTGGTCAACGCGCATCCGGATCTGGTGGTCGGGCTTTCGACGTACAGCTTCGGCGGGTTCGATGGCACGCCCACGGTCGACCGGCTGGCGCAGGCCGGTGCGAAGGCGCTGGTGGCCTGCGAATCGGCGGGTGGTGCGCCGGTGAAAGACCTTTCCGTCACCACGAAGTTCATCACCGACGCGGCGGATGTCCTTGGCGTGGCGGAAAAGGGGAAACAGCTCGCGGCACAGGTACAGTCCGCTGTGGACGGTGCGCGAAGCGGCGGAGGCGCGCCGGTCCGGGTACTGGCCGTTTCCGGGCCGCCCGCGCCGGGGCAGCCGGTGATGACGCAGGGCGGAACCAGTCTGGCCAATGGGGTCATCACGCTGGCCGGGGGCAAGAACATCGCCGAGGAGGCCACCACCGATTTCGCGAGTCTCAGCTCCGAGGAGGTCGCCGCACGGGATCCGCAGGCGATCGTGGTGATCTCCGGCTTCGCGCCGGGCAGCGACGCCGATCTGACGGCGGCGATCCGCTCGAGCCCGGTGCTGGCCGGAAGCACCGCGGTCAAGGAGAACCGCCTGGTGGTCGTGCCGCAGAGCATTCTGCTCTCGCCCAGCGTCCTCAATGGACAGGCGGTGGCGACCATCGCCGCGGCGTTGCGCAAACCCGCCGGGTGACGTCGACCGCGACGCGCCGCGAGCGGGCGCCGCTGCTCGCCACGGCGAATCTCCCGGTGCTCGCCGGAATTCTCCTGCTGCTCGTGGTCGGCTCGATGGTGCTCGCGGTCGGCCTCGGTCCGGTATCGGTGCCGCCCGGTGAAGTCGCCGATGTCCTTGTGCGTCATCTCTTCGGTGGCGGTACGCCCGGCAGATTCGACTTCATCGTGTGGGAGCTGCGCGCGCCTCGCGTCGTCGAAGGGGCGTTCGTGGGCGCCGGTCTCGCGGTGGCCGGCGTGCTGACCCAGGCGATGACCCGCAACCCGCTGGGCGAGCCGTACGTGCTGGGTCTGTCGTCGGGTGCGGCGGTCGGCGCGGTGCTGGTGATCACCACCATCAGTTCGGCCGCACTCGGACTCGTCACGCTGCCCGCGGCCGCGTTCGCCGGTTCGTTGCTCACCGCGGTCGGAGTGTTCCTGCTGGCGCGGGCGGGCAGGCGCACGTCGCCGGGCAGGATGGTGATGGCGGGGATCGCGCTGGCCCAGCTGCTGTCCGGAGTCGTCTCGTTTCTCTTGTTGCGCACGAAGAATCCGGAGGCGCAGCAACAGGTGCTGTTCTGGCTGCTGGGCAGTCTCGCCGGGGCGCAATGGCCGTTGACCATCGCCTGTGTCGCGCTCGTCGGCGTGCTGCTGGTGGTGTCACTGGCCGGGGCGGGACGGCTCAATCTGCTGGTGCTCGGTGATGACGGCGCCGCGGCGCTCGGCCTGAACGCTGCCCGGCTCCGGTTGGTCCTGCTCGTGGTGGTGACGCTGCTGACCGGCACCGTGGTCGCCGTATCCGGCAGCATCGGCTTCGTCGGCTTGGTGGTGCCGAACCTGACCCGGCTGCTCGTCGGCGCGGATCACCGGCGGTCGCTCCCGGTGTCGGCGCTGCTCGGCGCGCTCGTCCTCGTCTGGGCCGACACCGCGGCGCGGCTCGTGCTCGCGCCCACCGAACTGCCGATCGGCATCCTCACCGCCGCCGTCGGTGTCCCGGTGTTCCTTTTCGTGCTGCGGCGCAGTTCGGCCGGGGTGGTGGGGCTGTCGTGAAGCTGGTATTTGCTGGTGTCGCGGCCGGATACACCGAAACCCCGGCGGTGCGCGACGTGGACGTCACCATTGCCAGCGGCTCGTTCGTCGCACTCGTGGGCCCCAACGGCAGCGGGAAGTCCACTTTGCTCAAAACCGTCTACCGGGCGTTGAGGCCGTCCGCTGGTCGCGTGGTGCTGGGGGACGACGATCTCTGGCGGCTCCCGCATCGTGACGTCGCTCGAGTGGTGGGTGTTCTCGGGCAGGATTCGCCCGGTGGTCACGACTTCACCGTGCGCGAGTCGGTGGCTCTCGGTCGCTATCCCCACCATGGCACCTTCGCCCGCCTCACCGATTCGGACGACGACATCGTGCGTGAGTGTCTTGACCGCTGCGGTTGCTTGGAACTGACGGCGCGTCCTCTGTCCACATTGTCCGGTGGAGAACGTCAGCGCGTCCTGCTGGCGCGGGCGTTGGCGCAACAACCTCGGCTGTTGATCCTCGATGAGCCGACCAACCACCTCGACCCTGCGCACCAGATCTCCGCCCTGGAACTCGCCGCGTCGCTCGGCGTGACCGTGCTGGCCGCGCTGCACTCCCTCGACCTCGCGGCGCAATACGCGGACACCGTGCTGGTGCTGCGCTCCGGCCGTGTGCACCGGGTCGGTGCCCCGCGCGAGGTCTTTACGCCGTCGTTGCTGCGCGAAGTGTTCACTGTGGATGGATCCCTTGTGGACGATCCCGTCACCGGCGTCCCTCGCGTCCTGCTGCGCCCACTCGCCGTCGAAGGTCCGTGAAGGCCTCCTTCACGGCGCTCACCGCTGTGAAGGAGGCCTTCACGGCATTCGGCGGTCCGTGGGGGGTGGGGGGGGGGGGTGGCG
>NZ_JBHYIQ010000020.1:5863-30528 GCF_042739895.1 Amycolatopsis sp. NPDC059021 | reverse complement strand
CGGCCGCACCCGGCGTGTAGGGCGCCCTCCCGGGAATGGGGGGGCCGGGGGGGTGTGTCGCCAACGCCCGTTACGAGACGTTCATCGTCGGCAACGGAGCGTTCGCGACATCGGGTGATGTGGTCGGCTCGTGTGCGGGAGGTCCGAGGGACGCCCTGGGTGCATCCACCGCACCGAGGGACGCCCTTGTCGCACTCAACGCACCCAGGGACGCCCTTGTCGCACTCCCCAGGTCAGCGCACCGAAGCCGTCGTCGACCCCCAACGCGCAGCAACCACGGCCTCGCCTACCTGCCGGTGAAGGTCCGTGGGGGCCTCCTTGAGGGACCCAGAGTCCCTCAAGGAGGCCCCCACGGACCGCTGGTCACCGAGGGGGAAGCAGTGTGACGGTGAAGCGGCTGGTGGGGCCGACGTTTCCGGCGGCGTCGGTGGCGCGGTATTCGACGGTGTGCTTCCCGTAGCCGGGTTTCCGTTCGGTGAACGGCGAAACGGTCAGGCCGTCCGGGCCGAGATTGCCGTAGGCGAGGCCATCGATCTCGGTGCCGCGCGCGGTGAAAAGATACGGCGCATTCGGATCGGTGGGCCAGCCGTAGTACTTGTGCCAGCCGTCGCCGTCGACGCGGAACTCCGGGATCAGCCGTCCCGCCCGGTCGTCGGTCGCGGTGAGCCGCATGGTGAACGGGCCGTCGAAGACGTACTCGGGGTCGCCGGACGCGCCGCCGGTCCGCAGGGCCTTCGAGAGCGTGGCGGTGGTCGCCGGGCCCTGGGCGTCCACCGTCCACGTGCGCGTCGTGCTCCCGACCGTGGCGGTCAGGCTGTGGGTGCCGGGGGACAGCTTGCGCGCCTTGAGGTCGAAGTCGCGGTCGTTGCCCTCCACCGGAACCGTGACACCGTCGAGCGCCCAGCGCACGGAGGGGATCGCCCCGGTCGGCTGGCCGGTCTCGACGTAGACGACGTCGTTCGCGCTGACCGGACGGTCGGTTGGCGTCGACTCGGCGATCGGAGGACCTTCAGCGGGCGGCGTGCTCAGTGACGTGTCGATGGTCCAGGTGCGGGTCGCGGTCAGCGCGGCGGACGCGCGCACGGCCGGGTCGCGGACGAAGTCCGTCGGATCGGTCACCTTCACCGTCAGCGTGTGCCTGCCCTCGGGCAGCCCCGCCTTGCGCAGGTCCACGGCGTGGCCGCGGCCGGGCAGCCGGACGTTGTCGAGGGTCCACGTCACGTCGAGCTGGTGACTGACCGGATGCGTCACCGTCACCCACACGACCCGGTCGGCGCCGATGGGCGCCGTCGACGGAGTGCCGCCGGACAGGATCGGCACCTTCGCGGAGATCCGCTGCGTCATGCGCTCGCGGCTGACCTGGTCGAAGGCGTAGCCGAGCGTCTTCATCATCGAGTGACGGCTCGGCCGCCAGACCCCGGACCGCTCGTAGAGGCCGCCTTCGTACCGGCCGATCGTGCCGCCGGACTCGCTGGGCTCGCCCAGCCACCGCCACCATTTCGCCTGGCGCGACCGCATCTGCTGTTCGGTGAGCAGGGTGTGGTGCAGCGAGGTGGGCTCGCCACCGGTGTAGACGCCGCCGGGGACGGCGCGCTGGAGGTAGTCGTATTCGTCGTCGAGCCCGCCGAGCGAATGGCCGATCTCGTGCGGTGAAATGAGCGCGGACAACGCGTTCCCGCCCGACGCCGTCGCGTACGCGCCACCCGCGCCGCCATACGTACTGCTGTTGCCCAGCCCCAGGATCTGGCGGTTGGCCGACGTCGTGCCCGGTACGAGATCCGCGTACCGCTTGGCCGCGGCCTCGTCCATCGTGAGCAGCCGCTGGACGCCGTTCGGGTCACAGCCGCCCCAGAAACCCATGTTCAGCGGGGTGTTCCGGCGCGGCGAGGACAGCGCGGGGTCACAGTCCACACCGGACTCGGGCGAGGCGATCTCCACCGCGTACACGTTGAAGTAGCCGCGATAGGACTTGAAGGGCTCCAGCGACCACAGCGTGTTGACGTGCTTTTCCACGTCCGCCAGGAACTTCGGCTGTTCGGCCGCGGTGTATCCGTCGCCGAGGAGCACCAGGTTGAACCGCGCGGACGGCGAACCGGTGACCTGCACCGGAACGACCGTGGCGCTCGGCGCCGGTGCGGCTTCCGCGGTGGCCGGGACGAACAGTGGCAGCGCCGCCGCCAAAAGGCCGATGGCGAGTCTTTTCCCCAGCGTTTTTCCGCGCGGCATGCCGCCACTCCCGTCGCTCGCGAGCATCGCTCAGGTGATCGGCCTCATCCCGGTGTACCGCACCGCGTTCCCGCCCGGAACCCGCCGGAAGTCGGGTCGGCGTCCGGTGCATGCTGGGGGAGTCCGCGATCGTGAGGAGTGCCGGGAGATGAACGCCACCGAAGACACCGTTGCGCTGCTGCACCCGGGTGACATGGGCGCGGCGGTCGGGAAGCAGCTGGTGGACAAGGGAATCCGGACGACCTGGATCGCCGGGGGCCGAGGCGCCGCCACCCAGGCGCGGGCTGAGGCGGCGGGCTTGGAGGCCCGCGAGGAGCCGCGTGAGCTGGCGGACTGCTCGGTGGTGATCAGCGTGTGCCCGCCGGCCGCCGCTCTGGACGTCGCGGCGTCGGTCGCCGCCACCGGCTTCCGGGGCGTCTACCTGGACGCGAACGCGATCAGCCCGGAACACGCCCGGGAGATCGACGCGTTGTTCGCGCGGCGCGGCGGGGTCTCGGTGGTCGACGGCGGGATCGTCGGGCCGCCGCCGCGCGAGGCGGGGACGACGCGGCTTTACCTGTCCGGGGCGGACAGCGCGGTGGTACGGGACCTGTTCGAGGGAACAACGCTGCGGCCGATAGTTCTCGGCGCCGAGGTCGGCGGGGCGAGTGCGCTGAAGCTGTCGTTCGCCGCCTACAACAAGATGACTCACGCGCTGGCGGCGTTGTCGTACTCGGTGGCGGGCCACCACGGTGTCACCGGCGAGCTGCGGGAGCTGGCGGCCACGATGCTCCCGGGAACTCCGCTGGGCACCCCGGACGCCTTGCTCGCCGCGGGGAGGCGGGCTTGGCGCTGGGAAGGTGAGATGGCCGAGATCGCTTCCGCCTGCGAGGACAGCGGGGCGCCTGGCCTCTTGCCGCGAGCTGCCGAAGACCTCTTCGCCCACTGGGCGAGCTGCAAGGACGACGACACCTTGACCTTCGAACGGCTCCTGCGGGAACTGACCCGGTCAGACGAAGGCTGAACCGCCGTCACGATCCGGCAGCGGGTTGTCCGAGGGCACCGACGTCGTCTGCGCGAGCAGTGTCAGCGCGTGGTGGGACGCCGAACCGGGCGGCGCGGTCATCGTGACCAGCATTTGTTCCGGCGCACGGGCGACGTCGAACGCCTGCTGGGTGAGGGTGAGCGCGCCGACGAGCGGATGCCGCAGCTCGTAGTCGGCGGCGTCGCAGGGCCGGATCCGGTGATCGGCCCACAGGGTCGCGAACTCGGGGCTCTTCATGGACAGCTCGCCGATCAACGCGGCCAGCGCGGCGTCTTCGGGGTACCGGCCGACAGCCAGCCGCAGATTCCCGACCATAGCGCGGGCCTTGCGGGGCCAATCGGCGTACAGCTCGCGGCTGTGCGTGTCGAGGAAGACCAGCCGGGCCATGTTCGGCCGGTCCGCGGGTGTGTCCGGCGCGGCGGCGTCGAGGTGCCCGGCCAGCAGCGCGTGGCCGAGCGTGTTCCAGGCCAGGACGTCGGTGCGGCGGCCCTGGACGAGCGCGGGCACGTCGGCCATCAGCCGCAGGAGATCGAGGGTGGCGGGGCTCACGCGCTCGGGCGCGGGCTTCGCGGCCTTGGCGCGTCGGGGTGCCGCGGCGAGGCGGCGGAGGTGGTCACGTTCGTCCCGGTCGAGCCGCAGCACCTCGGCGATCGCGTCGAGCACTCCCGGCGAGGCGCCGCGGGACTGTCCTTGTTCGAGGCGGGTGTAGTAGGACGCGCTGATCCCCGCGAGCTGGGCGAGTTCCTCCCGGCGCAGGCCCGGCACGCGGCGACGCTCGCCCAGCGGGGCCAGGCCGACGTCGGCCGGCCGCACCTGGGCCCGGCGGGCCTGCAGGAATTCGCCGAGTGCGCTCATGGACCCGAGTATGCGTGATCTTCGGCGGCCGTAACCAGACCCTGGAAGTGCTAGGAAAAGCTGGGGCTGGGACCCGGCCGTCTTCGTCGCCAGAGTGACGTTCATGGACACCGCGACGAGCCGGAAGTGGGGTGTGCTGACCGGGGTCGGCATCCTCAGCTTCCTCGGCTGCATCGACCTGACGATCGTCAACACGGCCGCGCCGGACATCCGCCGGGACCTGGGCGCGACGGTGACGCAGACGCAGCTGGCGGTCAACGTCTTCGTGGTCGCGCTGTCGATGTTCATGGTGACCGCGGGGCGGCTTTCCGATCGCTACGGCCGCCGCCGCGTCCTGTACCTCGGTTCTGTCCTTTTCGGACTGTCATCGCTCGGCGCGGGGCTCGCGCCGGGCGTGGTGCCGCTGATCGCGTTCCGGTTCCTGCAGGGCGCGGCGTGCGCCGTCCTGTACACCAGCTCCAGCACCATCGTGGCAGGCGCGTTCCCGGAGGCACAGCGCGGCAAGGCGATCGGGACGTTGTTCGCGGTCAACGGCATCGGCCTCGCGATCGGCCCGATGCTCGGCGGGCTGATCGTCGGTGCGCTGAGCTGGCACTGGGTCTTCCTGATCAACGTGCCGCTGGTGCTGGCCGCGCTGGCGATCTGCTCGGTCAGCCTGGCCGAGTCACGGGCGACGGACGCCAGCGGCGGGTTCGACTGGCCGGGTCTGCTGCTGCTCATGCTCGGCCTGGCCGGGCTGATCTTCGGCGTCACGTTCGACGACACCTTCGGCTGGGTGTCGTGGCCGGTGCTCGGTTCGCTCGGGATCGGCGTCGCGGCGCTGGTCGCGTTCGTGCTCGTCGACCGCCGGGCTCCGCATCCGCTGATCCCGTTCCGGCTGCTCGCCGGGCGGCGGTTCCTCAGCGCCGTGACGTCGGAATTCGGGCTGGCCTTCTTCTACACCACGGCGTTGTTCCTGATGCCGTTGTACCTGAGTGTCGTGCGGGGTGACGGCGACGTCGCCATCGGCCTGCTGATGCTGCCGACCACCGCGACCGTCGCTGTGCTGTCCCCGGTCGTCGGCCGGGTGGTGGACCGCGTCGGGCCCCGGGCGGTCCTGATCACCGGGTTCGCGGCGCTCACGGCGTCGGCGCTGCTCCAGTCGCGGCTCGGCGTGGGCAGCGGGCTCGCGTATGTCGTGGTCGCGTTCGTGCTGATGGGCGTGGGCTGGGCCTGCGTGCTCGGCCCGTCCGCGGTCATGGCGCTGTCCGCGGTGCCGCCGCGGTTGTCCGGGCTCGCCGTCGGTGCCACGTGGACGTTCCACAACTTCGGCGGTGCGATCGGCCTCGCGGTGAGCCTGACGCTGTTCCGTGCGTTCGGTTCGGTGAGCCCGGAGACGTTCCCCGCCGGGAACCGGGCGGCGATGCTGCTGCTGACGGGCACGTCGCTGGCCGCGCTGCTCGTCCTGGTCGCGTTGGGCCTGCCTCGGCGGCGTGCGCGACACTGTTCCGGTGCCGAGTGATGTCTATATCCAGGGAACCGACGGCCTGACCGTCGGCCGTACGGCCACGCTCGTCGGGGTGAGCGTGAAGACGCTGCATCACTGGGACGCGATCGGCCTCGTGCGCCCGAGCGGGCGGACCTGGGCCGGATACCGGCTGTACTCGGCGGACGACGTCGGCCGGATCCATCGGGTCCTCGTCTACCGGGAGCTGGGCTTCCCTCTCGCCGAGATCGGCAGGATCCTCGACGACCCGGACGCCGACGCGCGTGCCCATCTGCGACGGCAACGGTCGGAGCTGGTGGCGCGCATCTCGCGTCTCGAGAAGATGGTCGGCGCTGTCGATCGCATGCTGGAGGCCTCGCGCAGCGGGATGCGGCTCACTCCGGAGCAGCAGGTCGAGATCTTCGGCGACGACTGGCAGCCTTCGTGGGTCGAGGAGGCCGAGGAACGCTGGGGCGAGAGCGCACAGTGGGCGCAGTATGCCGAGCGGGCGGCGAAGCTGACCCCGGAGGACTGGCAGGAGGTCGCGGCCACCACCCGCGCGCTGGAGAACGACCTCGCCACTGCGAAACGCGCCGGCGTCGTTCCCGGCTCGGACGAGGCGAACGCCCTCGCCGAGCGCCACCGTGCCCTGCTCTCGGGGTATTTCGACTGCACCCACTCGATGCAGGCGTGCCTCGGGCGGATGTTCGTCGCCGATGAGGGATACACGTCGCACTACGACGCGCTCGCGCCCGGCCTGACCGTCTGGCTGCGGGACGTGATCTTCGCGAACGCTGAGGCGCATGGCGTGGACCCGGAGACCGCGACCTGGGAGTGAGCTGCTTCAGGATGGAGCGGTGGAAGACATCACGATTCGCCCGGCCCGGCCTGACGACCTGAGCGCTGTCGCCGAGCTTCGCTGGAACTGGGCGCAGGAGATCTACGGAACGCCCGATCTCTCGCTGGAGGAGTTCGTGCCCCGGTTCGTGGCGTGGGCACAGGAGACCTCGCATCGGTGCTTGGTGCTCGTCCGCGGCCAGGTCGTCGTCGGGATGGCGTGGCTGGCGATCACCGGACGTGTGCCGCATCCGCGTGCGATCGAGCGGAGGTCGGGCGATGTGCAATGCGTGTACGTGGTACCGGAGGAGCGTGACCGTGGCCTGGGCGGCGGGCTGATCGAGGCTGTCCTGGCTTGGGCGAGCGAGCTGGGGCTCGAGCGGGTGACGGTGCACTCCAGCGACCGGGCGATCCCGGCTTATGTCCGTCACGGGTTCGAAGCGTCGCCGAGCCTGTTGCAACTCGAGGTGGGAGCACGCCGCTCGGAGTGACTCGCGCCGAGTCGCTGCCCGGAGGAGGTGCGCGGCGACGTTGATCGCCGCGAACGCTCCGTTGGGGACGATCACTGTCGCCAACGGAGCGTTCAGGACACCGTCGCGGACTGGCGGATCCACGTTGAATGTTCCTGGCAGCGGACAGCGGCCACCTGAACAGCACCTCACCGGCGTTAGGTGAAGATAAGAGGAGTTCGCTACCTAAATCCACAAAGGACACTGCCGGAGTCCGGAGGGGGCGGGGATCGACGAGGTACGGCTCGTGGCGTCCTGTGAGATGGTGGATGGGTGACGACAAGTGCTGCGGGGTTCGATCGCTGGTATGCGGAGCGGGTCGAGTCGCCGGTTGCCGACGAGCTGGTGCGGCGTGTGCTCGGCTTGCCGCCGGATCTGCAATCCACCAGTCTGCTGGGCGGGGCCGGGCTCGACGAGGTGGTGACGGCGCTCGACCTGCGCGACGGCCAGGTTCTGCTGGATCTGGCCTGCGGGCGCGGCGGATACGGGCTGGAGATCGCGCGGCGCAGCGGCTGCCGGGTTGTCGGGGTGGACTTTTCGGCGGTCGCGATCGGGCAGGCGCAGCGTCGGGCGCAGGAGCTGGGGCTGGCGGATCGGGCCGACTTCCGGGTGGGCGAGCTGGCCGGTACGGGGCTGGGCGCGGCGTCGGTCGACGCGGTGCTGATCGTCGACGCCGTCCAATTCGCCGAATCGAAGCTGGACGCGTTGCGCGAGTGCCGCCGCGTTCTCCGCCCCGGCGGGCGCGTGGTCATCACTTGCTGGGAGGCCCTGGACGCCGCCGACGATGCGGTGCCCGCGCGAATGCGGCAAATGGATCTGGCCAGGCAGCTGCCGTCGGCCGGATTCGCCGACGTCGAGGTCACCGATAAACCGGCATGGCGCCGGGTCGAACATGCGCTGTGGCAAGAGGCTCTCACGCTCGATGCCCGCGACGACCCCGCGATGCTGTCCATGCAGGAGGAGGCACGCCGGGTCCTGGCCACCTTTGACGGATTGCGGCGCGTCCTGGCCACGGCAACCGTGCCTCGCTGATTCCGTAAGCAATTATGATCGGTAATGTCTGGCCGGCTTAATCGGTCTTCGGCGTGACGAGTCAATGCGGTGGACCGAATGGACCAGCACTTTTACCGGGGTTCCCTGTGCTAAGATGTATCACTTCGCGCAGCGGGAGGAAATCCCATGTCCGCCATGATGACTGTCGCTGGTCTGGTGGCTTCCCTGCTCATCTCGCCGCAGGCCGCTACCGGCTCTCCTCCCGATAAGGTCATCATCGAGGTCGTCGTCATGAACGGCACGGCGTGCCCTCCCGGAAGTGCCGCCGTCGTCGTCGCGCCCGACAACACGAGTTTCACCGTCACTTACCGCCGGGCCGCCGAATCGGCCGATGTCCGGCGCAACTGCCAGATCAGTCTGCGGATACATTCCCCGGGCTTCACCTACGCCATCGCCGAGGCGGACCACCGCGGGGATCTCGTCCTCGACAACGGCGTGCGGGCCGTGTTGTCGGCGAACTACTACTTCCAGGGAATGACTTCGCAAACGCCGGTGACGCAGTCGTTCACCGGCCCGTTCGCGGACGCATGGGAACTGCTCGACAAACCCGATATCGCGCACTTGGTCTATCTGCCCTGCGGTGAAGAGCGCAACCTCAGTTCCACGGTGGATCTGCGGTTGAGCCCCGGGACACCTGATCCGAGGAAGAATTTCGTGACCTTGGATTCGACGGTCTTCCGCTTCGCCTGGAAGAGCTGCCTCAGCCGCATTTCCCGGTGAGCCATTTCTTGTAGTCCGCGGTCCAGCTGGTCGCCACGCGTTTCGGGGCCTTCTCGAGGTTCGCCTGCCAGCTCGCCACGTTGCCCTTGAACGAAGGCGGCGGTTCTTCCCACTGCACGGTGTCCGGCCACGAAGGCCCGCCGCCGAGGACGGCGGGGAAGGTGCCCGCGGCGACCCGCGCCTTGAGCGTGGCGGCGATGTCCGGGTCGTGGGAGTACACGGTGATCGGCTGGGTCCGGTAGCGCTCGGCGACCGGGTCGGTGATTTCGCTCCACGCCTTGGCTTTCACCGCGGCTGAGCCGTCGAGCAGGAAGACGCGGTTCTCGCTCTTGATCTCCAGCTGGGCGTAGGCGCCCTTCGCCTTTACGTGGTCGAGCCACTGACGCAGCGAGTAGATCGTCTCGCCCTTGTACGGACCCCACTGTAGTTTCCGGCCCTGGAGCTTGTCCGCGCCGGCGGACCAATAGAGGTCGGAGATGTCCTTCTTGGTGCCGTCAAGCCCCCAAGTCGACTTGTTGTGCCACATCACGGCCTTGCCACTGACGCTGCCGTCGCTCTGCGAGGCGACCTTGGTCAGCCGGACGTCCGCCTCGAACCCGCCGGAGCCCTGCGCGATGAGGGAGTCGACGGCCTTGAGGTTGTTGGGCGCGCGCAACTGGTCACGTTTCCAGGCGTCGGTCCCGCTCGGGTAGCCGCCGTGGCTGACGATGACCGGACAGGCGGGCAGCGCGTTCGCGGGGGCCGCGGCGCCCAGCAGCGTCCCGGCGGTGAGGACGGCCGACGCCGTGATGTTCCGGAGCTTCATGCACACAGCCTCCTCCAGGGGCGTACAGAAGACGTACAACCGCTCAGCGAAGCCGCACGGGGACGTCGGTGCGCGCCGATTCGTAGATCGCGAGGATCACCGCGAGTGTGCGCCGGGCATCGGCGACCGTGACCAGCGGCGGCCTGCCGTGCTCGACGGCGTCGACGAAGTCTCGGTACTGGTCGGTGTGCGCCTCGGACAACGTCGCCGGATCCGAACCCGCGCCAGGCCCCGGCGAGCGTTCGAGAGGCGGCGCCTCGCCCTCGGCGGTGTGGAAGGTGACGAGCCGGTCGTCGTCGATCACCGCCGAACCGCGGTCACCGTGGATCTGCACCCGCGCGGTCAGCCCGGGGTAGGCCGCGGTCGTCCCGTGGACGACGCCGAGCGCGCCGCCGGCGAACCGGATCGTGGCGGTCGCGACGTCCTCCACCTCGATGCGTTCGTGGGCGAGGCAGGCGGTCCACGCGAACACCTCGACCGGCTCACCGAGCAGCCACACCAGCAGATCGACGGTGTGGATGCCCTGGTTCATCAGCGCACCGCCGCCGTCGAGCGCGAGGGTGCCCCGCCAGCCGCCCGAGTCGTAGTACTCCTGGCTCCGCCACCAGGCCACGCTCGCCACACCCGAGGTGATCCGGCCGAAGTCCCCGCTCTCGGCCGCGCGGCGCACCAGCCGGCTGGCGGTGTCGAAGCGGTGCTGGCTGATCACCGTCACGGTCCGGCCCGACTCCTGCTCGGCGCGCAGCAGGCGATCCGCGGCTTCGAGGGTGACGTCGACGGGCTTCTCGACGACCACGTGTTTGCCCGCCCGCAACGCGGCGATGGCGATGTCGGCGTGGGTTCCGCTCGGCGTACACACGGCGACAGCGTCGATGTCCTTGCGGGACAACGCATCGGACGCCGACGTCGTGAACGCCACGTCGTACGCGTCGGCGAGTTCCGCGGCACGGTCGGGGATCTCGTCCGCCACGAGGACGAGCTCACCGACCGCCGCGATCGACTTCGCGTGCTTTTCGCCGATGACGCCGCAGCCAATCACCGCGAACCGTAGTGCGCTCACCGGTACTCGATCCCTTCGGCGGACAGGATTTCCACGAACGCCTGGTGCGCGACGCCGAACAGTTCGGGGCCGCTGAAGCCGCCCATCCGCCCGGCCGCGGCGAGATGCGGTTCCAGCGAGAAGAACCCGTCGAAACTGTCGCCACGCAGCGCGCGGATCGTCTCGCGCACCTCGCCGTCGCCCTCGCCGGCGGGCACGACCTCGCCGGACGCCAGCACCGCGTCCTTGATCTGGACGTACTCGAGATGCGGGCGCAGCAGTGCGTAGCCCTCGGTGTACGGCCGACGTCCACATTGGACGAAGTTGGCCGCGTCCCAGGCGAGCCGCAAACGCGGTGAGCCGACGGCTTCGACGATGTCCAGGCAGCGCTCCGGGATGTCCCCGTAGATGTCCTTTTCGTTCTCGTGTACCAGGATCACGTCGTGCCCCTCGGCTCGGGCGGCGAGCGCGGACATCCGCCGAAGCACCTCGTCGCGATGGTCGCCCGGATCGTCGTCCGGGGGCAGGAAGAACGAGAAGATCCGGATGTATGGCGCTTCGAGCGTCCGCGCGACGGCCAGTGCACGGTCGAAGCGCCGTAGATGCGCCTCGAAGTCTTCGTGGATCCCGATCTTGCCGATCGGCGAGCCGATCGAGGACACCCCCAGACCGTGCCTCGCGAGCAGGTCACGGACCCGGCCGAGCCGGGTGTCGTCGAGGTCGAGCACGTTGGTGTCCCACGCACCGCGGAACTCGACGTACCCGACGCCGAGTTCCGTCAGCACCTGGCACTGCACTGCGGGATCGGGCGAGATCTCGTCGGCGAAACCGGACAGGGTCCACATGGGCGTCCTCCAGCACCTCGACGGCGTCTCGCCCGATCCTCGCAGCAGCGGGTGAACGCCGCCTAGACCAGAGCCGACAACGGAAGGATCAGCGCGATCGCGACCACCGAGATCAGCGTCTCCATCACCGACCAGCTCTTCAGCGTCTGGCCGACCGACATCCCGAAGTACTCCTTGACCAGCCAGAACCCGGCGTCGTTGACGTGCGAGAGGAACAGCGAACCCGCGCCGATCGCGAGGACCAGCAGCGCGCTGTGGCTGGGGTCCATGGTCGCCGCGAGCGGCGCGACGATGCCCGCCGCCGAGACCGTCGCGACGGTGGCCGAGCCGGTGGCGAGCCGGATCGCCACCGCGACCAGCCAGCCCAGCAGCAGCGGCGAGAGGTTCGCGCCCTTGGCGAGACCGGTGATGACGTCGCCGACCCCGGCGTCGACGAGGGTCTGCTTGAACCCGCCGCCCGCGCCGACGATGAGCATGATCCCGGCGATCGGGCCGAGCGAATCGCCGATCGTGCTGGACAGCTTCGCGCGGTTCAGTCCGGCGGGGCGGCCCAGCACCACCATGGCCACCAGTACCGCGGCGAGCAGCGCGACCAGCGGGTCGCCGATGAAGTCGAGCACCCGGCGCAGGTGGTTTTCCTTGCCCAGCAGGATGTCCGAGAGTGCTTTCCCCAGCATGAGCACGACCGGCAGCAGCACGACGGACAGCGTCGCGGCGAAGGTCGGCCGCGGTTTGTCGCTGCTTTCCCGCTCCGGGACGAGGCGCGCGGGCGGCGTCGCGTCCGGCACCATCCGCGCGGCGAAGCGGCCGAACAGCGGACCGGCGATGACCACGGTCGGGATGCCGACGAGCAGGCCGAAGGCCAGCGTGATGCCGACGTTGGCGTTCAACGCGCCCGCCGCGGCCAGCGGGCCCGGGTGCGGCGGGACGAGCCCGTGCAGCACCGACAGCCCGGCCAGCGCGGGAATTCCCAGCAACAGCACCGGTTTCCCGCTGCGCTTGGCGGCGAGCAGGACGACCGGGATGAGCATGACCAGGCCGATCTCGAAGAACATCGGCAGCCCGATCAGCGCGGCGACCAGCGCCATCGCCCACGGCAGGCCGCGCCCGCGCACCTTGCCGAGGACGGTGTCGACGATCTGGTCGGCGCCGCCGGAGTCGGCCAGCAGTTTGCCCAGCATGGCGCCGAGCGCGATGAGTACACCCACCGACGCGACGGTGGAGCCGACGCCGCCGGAGAAGCTCTTGAGCAGCTTGTCCACCGGCATCCCGGCGACGAGTCCGAGCACGCCGGAGCCGAGGATCAGCGAGAGGAACGGGTGCAGTTTGACCTTGGTGATCAGCACGACGATCACCGCGATGGCGAGCACCGTGGCGCCGATGAGGCGGGTGTCGTGGCCGGTCCAGCCGGCGGCGAGAGTGGTGGTCATGCGCGTTCCTTGAAGGCGGCGAGACCGGCTTCGACGATCTCGGCGGGGGACTCGTGGATGTCGAAGACGCGGCCCGGCTCGTCGGGTTCGAGCGGTTCGAGGTCGGCCAGCTGGGAGTCCAAAAGGGACACCGGCATGAAGTGACCGCTGCGGGTCTTCATGCGCTCGGCGAGCGTCGCGCGGTCGCCGTCCAGGTGCAGGAACCAGACTTCGCCGCCGGTGCGCAGTACGTCCCGGTAGCGGCGTTTGAGTGCCGAGGAGGTCACGACGCCACCGGTCTTCTGATGGTCGCGGATCCAGGCGGCGATCGCCTCGAGCCAGGGCGCGCGGTCCTCGTCGGTCAGCGGTGTCCCCGAGGTCATCTTGGCGATGTTCGCCGGCGGGTGGAACGAGTCCGCCTCCGCGTATTCGACGCCGAGCTCCTCGGCCAGGGCCGTGCCGACGGTCGTCTTGCCCGACCCGGACACACCCATCACGGCGATGACAGTCATCGCGCTACCTCCCACGTCGTTGTGTACCGGCGCTGTGCTGCGGAGAGTACAACCCAAAAGTACTACTTAATCAAGAAAAAGTACTACTTAATCGAATCAGATCGCTAGGTTGAGCGAATGGGGAACGACAGGCACGAGGAAGTGCTCGACGCACTCGGCGCCGCCATCGCCAATGGCGAGCTGCCGCCGGGGTCGGTGCTGCGATCCGACGAGCTTCAGGAGCGTTTCGGCGCTTCGCGCACGGTGGCGCGCGAGGTCGTCCGTGTGCTGGAGACGATGCGGCTGACCAGCAGCAGGCGCCGCGTCGGCATGATCGTCCGTGACCCCGCGGAGTGGAACCACTACGACCCGCGCCTGATCCGCTGGCAGCTCGACGGGCCGTGTCGTCCCGCGGCGCTGCGTACCCTCACCGAACTGCGCTCGGCGATCGAGCCGTGCGCCGCCCGGTTCGCGGCGTTGCGCGCGACGCCGGAGGAGCGCGGGAAGCTGTCGGCGCTGGGGGAGCGGCTGGCGCGGACGGCGAAGTCCCGCGACCTCGACGTCTTCCTCCAGCACGACGTCGCCTTCCACGACCTGCTGCTCGCCGCGTCCGGCAATCCGATGTTCGCGCAACTGTCCGAAGTGGTCGCCGAGGTCCTTGCCGGACGGACCGGGCACGGTCTGATGCCCGAGGAGCCGCAGCCCGAAGCGATCGCCTGGCATCTGGAGGTCGCCGCGTCGATCGCCGCTGGGGACGCGGACCGTGCCGAGCGGGCGATGCGGGACATCGTCAGCCAGGCCCGCGACGAGATCGCCGCGCTGGTCGAGTAGCTGCCGGAGCGACGCATCTCACAATGTGCGAACCGGAGGAACCGGACAGGGGCCGCTGCGCTCTCATCCGCTGCTTTGCTCACCAAGCAGTGATTCGAGGAGTCTCACATGAAGATCCTGTCCCGCGTTGGGGTCGCGGGAGCGACGGCGTTCGTCGCTTCGATGGCTTTCGCCGCACCTGCTCTCGCCGCTCCGGCCCCCGTGGCCGCCGCCGCGCCCGCCGCCACCGCGGCTGCCGCGGGCACCGACTGCCGGTGGAAGGCCGCCGAGACCATCAAGATCCGTACCGCGCCGAAGACCAGCGCCACCGCTGTCGGCCAGGTCAACAAGGGCTCGAAGGTGTGCGTCTACCCGCCGGCGGTCAAGGGCGGCACGTACACCGCGTGCAAGCGCACCGACGACCGGTGGCTGAAGATCGGCACCAACCGGTACATCGTCGGCATGTGCGTCGACTTCACCGGCTGATCTCCGTACCTGGACGGCGAACTCGCGTACCTGGATGGACGACACGACGCCACCGCCGTGTCGTCCATCCAGGAACGCTTGTCGTCCGTCGGGGTACGCGAGTTCGCCTCAGGCGAAGCGGTGGTTGCCTCGCCAGCCGGGGTCGCCGGTCTTGGCGAAGCGGACCCACGCGCCGTGCATCTCGGCCGCGAGCGACGGCGGGACGTCCGGGCCGAGCAGGCCGTCCGGTGTGCGGAGGGCGGGCAGGTCCGTGTTGTCGAAGACGAACGGGAGTTCCGCGGTGTGGCAGGCGCCCAGCGGGCCGTCGCGCCAGTCGAACTCGTAGGTGAACGCCTTGTCGTACACGGAGAGCAGCCGCTCCCGGCCGTCGCGGAACATCGCGTCCACTGCCGCGCCCCGCTCGGGACCGCCGTAGAGCCCCGATTCCTGCGAGTTCGTGCCCACGAGGACGTCCACCGGCAGCGGCCGGGGCGGCTCGTCGAGTATCACGCCCAGCGGGGTGACCCGCCCGGTCGGCGCGGGGACCTCGGCGAGTTCGGCGACGAGCCGTTCGTCGGGGATCTCCGCGAAAGCGTCCACAGTGGACGGAATGCCGAGCCGGTCGGCCAGCGCCCGCGTCGTCTGCCGGGCCTCCTCGCCGGTCATCGTGACGAGCCCGCCGCTCTGGCTGATCGCGCGCCGGAAGAGCCCGTCCGCTTCGGGCGTCACCAGCAGCCCGCCGACGAGCATCGCGCCCGCCGACTGCCCGAAGACCGTCACCTGGTCCGGATCGCCGCCGAACTCGGCGATGTTCCGCCGTACCCACCGCAGCGCGGCGATGACGTCCAGTAGTCCCCGGTTGCGTGGCGCGCCCGGCAGGTCCAGCCAGCCCGGCGCGCCGAGCCGGTAGTTGAGCGTCACCAGCACCACGCCGTCGCGTGCGAACGCGGTGCCGTCGTAGAGCGGCGCCTGGCCGGTGCCGGAGACGAACGCGCCGCCGTGCACGAAGACCATCACCGGCGCGCTGCCCATTCTCGACGGCGTCCAGACGTTGAGGGTCAGGTAGTCCTCGCCGCGTTGCCAGCCCGGCCCGATCACCGGGCTCAGGTCCACCGGGAACTGCCGTGGGGGAGCGGGTGCCGTCGGCCCGAGCCCGTCGTAGCCGCGCACATCGTCCACAAGGGACGGTGCGGCGAAGCGTGCGGCACCGGTGGGCGCGGCGGCGTAGGTGAGGTTGCGGAACACGTTCACCGCCATGTCGCCCACTCCTTCACCGCGAAGTCGCCGCCCTCGCGCTGGACGTGGACCGCGCTCGCGCCGGGGAAATGCGCGGGGAACAGCAACGCGTTCTCGTCCGCCGCCTGCCCCAGCACCCGGCGGCGGGCGACCCGTGCCTGGGCCTCGTCCTCGTCGAAGCAGGGGCAGTGATCCGGCTGGGCGATCTGCAGCGGACTGTGCAGCAGATCGCCGACGAAGACCGCGCGGTCGGCGCCCGAGCGCAGGCGCACCACCGAGGAACCCGGTGTGTGCCCCGGTGCCGGTTCGATCCGCAGGTTGGCGTCGACGTCGTAGCCGTCGCCCTCCCACAGCACCGTCTGCCCGGCCCGGTGGACCGGCGCGACGCTGTCCTCGAACACGTTCTGCGACTGCCGCCCCGAGCGGGTTTTGTTGCCGTTGTCCGGGTTCCAGTAGTCGAAGTCGGCGCGCGCGATCACGTACTCGGCGTTCGGGAAGGTCGGCTGCCACTCGCGGTCCACGAGCCGGGTGTTCCAGCCGACGTGGTCGCCGTGCACGTGGGTGCAGATCACCACGTCGACGTCCTCCGGCTGGACACCGGCGGCGGCGAGTTCGCCGAGGTAGTCCGTGTCGAGGTGAGCGAAGAACGGCATGTACGGGCGCTCCCGGCCGTTGCCGATGCCGGTGTCGATCAGGATCGTCCTGCCTTCGCTGCGCAGCAGCCAGGTCTGGATCTGGGTGCGGACCTGGTCGGCGGCCGGGTCGAGGAACTCGGGAGCGAGCCAGTGCTCGTGCTCGCGCCAGTGCTCGATGGCCACGTCCGGGAAGACGAATCCGCGATCGAGGCCCCGGACGGGCAGCTCGACCACGCGGGTGATGTCGACGTCTCCAAGCGTCATGGTGTCCATGCGTCCAGCCTGCGGACCGGTGGCGCCGGGCGGTATCGGTCACCTGACTGCACCTGGGGATACAGTCGCAAGGTGACCATGATCGGACGCGAAACCGAGAGTGCGGCCGTGCTCGGTCTCACCAGCGGCGCGCTGATCGTGACGGGTGAACCGGGTTCGGGCAAGAGCACGCTGCTCGAACTGGCGGTGGACGCGCATCGGGGCCGCGTGCTCCGGATGACCGGGAGCGAGACCGAGCGGAACCTGCCGTTCGCCGGGCTGCACCAGCTCCTGCGGCCCATCCTCGACGACGTCGCCGGTCTGCCCGAGCGACAGCGTTCGGCGTTGCTGGGCGCCATTGGCCTTGAACCGGGCGGAACTCCGGACCGGCTGCTCATCGGCGTCGCGCTGCTCGCCCTGTTGTCCGATCTCGCCGAGCGGTCTCCGGTCCTGGTCGTCGCCGACGATCTGCAGTGGATAGACGCGGGTTCGCGCGAGATGCTCGCCTTCGCCGCCCGTCGCATCGACGGCGAACCTCTCGCGGTCCTCGCCGCGACGCGGGACGCCGCGGGTTTTTCCGGCTTCCCGGCACTCGCGCTGGGACCGCTCGACGACCGGTCCGCGAGCGCGTTGCTGGACAGCCGGCCGCAGCCGCCGACCGGAAAGCGCAGGCTGCGCGTTCTCGACCAGGCCGCCGGAAATCCGCTCGCCCTGGTGGAACTGGCACGGACGGACTGCGCCGACGAGGACTTGCTGCCGCTGACCGACCGGCTCACCCGGGTCTTCGCCGCCGACCTCGAAATGCTTCCCGAACACACCCGGCAGGCGTTGCTGCTGGTCGCCGCGGACGAGCTGGCCGCCGTCGAAAACGCCGAAGCACTGGCCCCCGCCGAAGCCGCGGGGCTGGTGCGGATCGCGGGTGGGCGTGTCCGGTTCCGGCATCCGCTGGTCCGCTCGGCGATCTACCACTCCGTTCCGCTGGCCGACCGGCGGCGTGCTCACCGCGCACTCGCCGCGTCGCTCGACGGCGAGCCCGATCGCCGCGCGTGGCATCTCGCGGCCGCCGCCGACGGTCCGGACGAGACGATCGCCGCCGCGCTGGAGGACTCCGCGGGCCGGGCCCGCGAACGCGGCGGGCACGCGGCGGCGGCGAGCGCGCTGGAGCGTGCGGCCGAGCTGAGTCCGGAGCCGCACGACCGTGCCCGCAGGCTGGTGGCCGCGGCGGGCGCCGCCGTCTACACGGGACAGCCGCGCTGGGTGGAGCAGCTCGCCGCGAAGGCCGAGGCGAGCAGCAGCGACGACGTCGTGCTCAAGGCCGAAGCGTCGTTGCGGGTCGGGCAGATCCTCACCCTCAGCGCCGAGCACGACACCGCGTTGTCCCTGCTGTTACGAGCGGCGGAAGTGCCCGAGCTGCGCCGGATCGCGGTGGCCTCGGCTTCGGTGGCCGGGTTCTACTCCGGTGACGAGGAGCAGCGGCTCGCCGTCCGCGCCATGGCCGGGGACGATCCGTGGACACTGGCCGTGACCGATCCGACCGTCCGCCGGGGCGAACTGGCCGCCGCGCTGCCCGCGCGGGTCGACCGGGCGGGCAGCGACCCCGGGCTGCTCACCTCGCTCGGCGCGATGGCCTGGCTGCTCGACGAGACCGAGCAGGCGGTGCGGATCTTCGACGAGGCACTGCACCGCTGGCGGATGCACGGCGCGCTGCCGACCGGGCTGGGCTGCTCGGCGGGCTGGGCCTACCTCGACCACGGGCTCTGGGCGCAGGCCCGGCTGGCCGCGGCGAGCGCGACGTCGGCCGGAGCGGGGATGCCGCATCTCGACGCCGCCACGCGCTCCCTCGACGCCGCCGCGCTCGCGCTCACCGGAGACACCGAGCAGGCCCGTGTCACCGCCACGACCGGACTGTCGCTTGTGGACCCGGACCGCAGCAGGGCTGTCGGCGCGCGTCTCCGGTGGGCACTCGGGATGGCCGAGGTCGCCGACGGTGACCACGCGGCGGCGTACACGCAATTTCGCCGGATGTTCACCGACGAGGGCGACCCCGTCCACTACGCGTGTTCGTACGCCGCGCTGGCCGAACTCGCCGCGGCCGCCGCGCGCACCGGGCACGAGGCCGAAGCGGCGGAAATCGTGGAACGCGCGGAAAAGCGACTCGCGGATGACCGTTCGCCTCGTATGCGCGCGCTGATCCACCGCGCCCACGCCCTGCTCGAACCCGAAGAAGCGGAGTCGCATTTCGAGATGGCGCTGGCCGATCCCGCGGGCGGGCAATGGCCTTTCGAACGCGCGCAAATCCTGCTGGACCACGCGGAATGGCTGCGGCGGCGCCGTCGCATCGCCGACGCGCGCCCGAAGCTGCTCGCCGCGATGGAGGTCTTCCGCCGGCTCGGCGCACGTCCGTGGATCGACCGTGCCCAAGGGGAACTCCGCGCCGCCGGCGTCGAAGCCGAACCGGCCACACCGGACGCGCTGACCTCGCTCACCCCGCAACAGCAGCACATCATCCGCCTCGCCGCGCAGGGCCTGAGCAACCGCGAAATCGGTGAGCGGCTGTTCCTTTCCCCGCGCACCGTCGGCTCGCATCTCTACCGGAGTTTTCCGAAACTCGGCGTGACCGCGAGGTCTCAGCTGCGTGACTTGATCGAGTCCGTTCGTTAGCGCGGTTTGTCCTTTTTGGTTGGCCGCTGTTGTCGGGCACTGTTGTCGGACACTGTTGGGTACTTAGGGTCACCCTTTTGGTCACTTTGGGCAAATAGGGACACCCTGAGTGTGCCTGTGTGTGGCCTGTGTATGCTCCGGTGTCGCTGAACCGGGTGATCGAAGATCACTCGGTAGGTGCGTCCGTCGTGGTCGGGAAATCGTGATGTCACGCGGCTGTGGGATTCGTGTTCGACTCGGATAGGAGACTCATGCACGGCAAGTCAGGACTCATGCGGGGCGGCGCCGCTGTGCTCGGCGCTGCCGTCGCACTGCTCACCGCGGCTCCCCTCGCGAGCGCGGACCCGGTCTCGGCCATGAGCACCGGTGAGGCCAAGGGCAGGGTCGAGGGCGGGGACGCGGCGTTCCAGGTCAACTTCGACCGCGGTCCGGTCAACACCCCGGTCGCCGAGCTGTTCAACCTCACGCTGTCCGATGGCAGCAAGCTCAAGGTCTACTGCGTCCAGGTCGACGTCGACCTGGACAAGCAGCAGGACATGATCGAGCGGCCGTGGGACAAGTTCCCGGACGCCGCCTCGCCGTTCCACAAGAACCGCGACAAGCTCAACTGGGTGCTGCACCACGGCTACCCGGCGAACGACCTCGCCGCGATCGAGGCCGAGCTGGCCAAGAAGGACGTCAAGTTCCACGACAAGCTGTCCAAAGCGGAGGCCATCACCGCGACGCAGGCGGCCGTGTGGCACTTCAGCGACGACCGTAACCTGAACCCGGAACACCCCATCCGCTCCGGCTCCGCCGACGACGCGGCCGATGTCCTCGCGCTGTACAAGTACCTGACCGGTGACGCCAACACCGGCATCGGTGAGCAGCCCAAGCCGACGCTGAACATCAGCGCCAAGGCGACCGAAGGCAAGGCGGGCACCCGGATCGGCCCGTTCACCGTCACCACCACCGGTGACATCACCGAGCTGACCAGCAAGCTGCCCGAGGGCGTCAAGATCACCGACGCCGACGGCAAGGAGCTGAAGACCGCCGACGTCAAGGACGGCAGCGAGCTGTACGTCGATGTCCCGAAGGACTCCAAGGACGGCAACGGAACCTTCGCGCTGAAGGCGTCCGGGCACCTGGACACCGGTCGTCTGTTCGTCGGTGAGAACTACGAAAAGAAGAAGGCGCAGTCGCTGATCGTCGCGCAGTCCGAGAAGACCACGGTGAGCGCCAACGCCGCCGCGAAGTGGACCGCGGGCACCGTCACCCCGCCGACCAGCGAGACCAGCACCCCGCCGAGCGCCACCACCGCGCCGCCGACCCCGAGCGGCCCGCCGACCACCGCGCCGTCGGTCGTCCCGCAGGCCGAGCAGGGTTCGCTGCCCTACACCGGTGTTTCCGCGATCCTGCCGATCAGCATCGGTGCGCTGCTGCTCATCGGCGGCACCGTGATGCTGCTGCTCGTGCGTCGTCGCCGCAAGAGCGCCGCGTAACGAACAACGCTTGACCCGGCGGGGCCAGTCCACTATCCACTGTGGACTGGCCCCGTTCGCGTCGCCGGGTCTCACGTGCCGGTGCAGGCGGCAGTGGCGAACTCGCCGGAGGCGGTTTTGGTCGAGACCACCGCACCGTCCACAGTGATCTTGCAGGTCACCGAGCCGCCGGTTTCCGCGGTCGTCACGGTGAGCGTCCCTCCTTTGTAGACACCCTTGTTCTCGACGTTCTTGTGCCACGGCAGGGACGGAGCCGTTTCGGTGCTCGGGTTGAGGACCTCGCCGTAGACGATTTCGACGTTCTTGGCGTCGCCGGTCACCTCGTAGGAAACCTTCGCCGTTTTGGCGATTTCCTTGTTGACGTCGTCGACCGCTTTGTTGAAGACGAAGATCCAGGTGACGCAGACACCGAGGCCCAGTACGGAAATCACGATCCCGGCGATCGACAGCCCCTTGTTGGACGCGATGCCCTTGCGCACCCTGGCGAGCCCGATCGCGGCGAAGATCAGGCCGAGTACGACCAGCGGCCAGGCGATGATCCCGACGAAGGGGATCGGGGAGAACACCAGGCCGATCAGGCCGAGCACGAAGCCGGTGGTGCCGATGCCGTTGCGGGGTGGCGCGGGCGTGGCCAGCGGGGGCATGGCCGGGGGATAGGGGGTCTGCTGGGTCACGGGGTTTTCCTTTCCGGGGGAACGACGCGACGGATGTAATCAGCGGGCGCGGCCTCGCCGCGTCGTCCGGCGGGAACAGAGGCGTTACGACGAAAGTCGTCACTTCGCCGTCACGTGTCAGCGGATCCGCTGATGCGGGGATACCGGGGCCGGTGCGTAGGCTCGGCACATGGCAAGGCGTGTGCTCGGCGTGGTGCTCACCGTGGTCGCGGTCGCCGCGTGCGTGGTGACCGGCATCTTCGTCTTCAGCACCCAGGGATATCTGCCCGGCACCAAGACGTTCGTGCCGACGTGGTGGTCGGTTCTCGGCTTCCTCGCGTCGATCGGGGCCGCGGTCATGCTGTGCTGGCGGCACCGCTGGCCGTTGCTCGTCACCGGCATCGCCCTTGCCCCGTCACTAGTGTTCGGGTTCGAGTCGCTCGCCGCGCTGATCTCACTGGCCGCGCTGGCCGCCGCGCGGCGCGACCGGCTGCTGCCGCTGGGCGCCGTAGTGGTGTACGCCGCCACCGCGCTCGCTCTCTGGCGCGACGCCCACCGCCATCGCGACGTCACCATCGCGGGCTTGATCGTCGGCCGGGAGACCAGCGCCGGGCAGGTGATCGGGATCCTCCTGCTGGCCTCGGTGCTGACCGCCATCCCGCTGGCCGTCGGGATCACCCGCGGCGTCCGCGACGACCTCGCGCGGCGGGACGCCCTGGAACGGGAACTGCGCGCGGAGATGACGCGCCGGGCCGAGCGGACGCGGATCGCGCGCGAGATGCACGACGTCCTCGGGCACCGGCTTTCCCTGCTGTCACTGCAGGCCGGAGCGCTCGAGGTCAACCAGGGCGATCACGCGCGCGCGACCGAGGCCGCGCGGACCGTGCGCACCACCGCCCGTCAGTCGCTCGACGACCTCCGCCAGGTCATCGGCGTGCTCCGGGACGGCAAGGGATTCGCCGAGCCCGCCGGGGATCCGCGGCCGGGCGAGCACGCGCAGCCGGGACTGGCCGACATCCCGGAGCTGATCGCCAACACCCGCCGGTCCGGCCTGTCCGTCAACATCACGATCCTGCTCGACGAGGCCGCCGCCGCGCCCGCCCTGCTCGGCACGGCGGCGTACCGGATCCTCCAGGAAGCGCTTACCAACGTGCTGCGGCACGCGCCCGGCGTGGTGGCGGACGTGGCCGTCCGCGGCGGGCCGGGCGCCGGGCTCACCATCGAGGTGGTGAACCCGCTGCCCGCCACCGCCCCGCCGTCGCCGGGGTCGGGCACCGGGCTGACCGGCATTACTGAACGGGTCACGCTGCTCGGCGGGAAGGTCGGCGCCGGGCCCGCCGACGGTGAAAAGTTCGCACTCCGGGCGTGGCTGCCGTGGGAACGGCACTAGGATGGGCGGGTGCCCCGGCGCCCACTGAGAGTGCTGCTCGTCGACGACGACCCCCTGGTGCGCACCGGCTTGTCCATGATCCTCGACAGCACCGGCGACATCACCGTTGTCGGCCAGGCCGGGGACGGCGACGAGGTCGTGCCGAAGGTGACGGCGCACGCCCCGGACGTCGTGCTGATGGACATCCGGATGTCCCGGATGGACGGGCTGGCCGCGACCGCCGCCGCCACCGCGCTGGCCAATCCGCCCAAGGTCCTCATGCTGACCACCTACGACCTCGACGAGTACGTCTTCGACGCGCTCGCCGCGGGCGCGAGCGGATTCCTGCTCAAGGACGGTTCCCCGCAGGAGATCATCGAAGCGGTGCGGGTGGTCGCCGACGGCGAGGCGATGCTTTCCCCGCGTACCACCAGGAAACTCATCGGTCATTTCGTCGCCGCCCGCACGAATCCGCGGCGGGCCATGGCCAGGGCCGGGCTGAGCACGCTGAGCGAGCGCGAACGCGAGATCGTCACGGCCGTCGCGCGGGGCAAACCGAACGCGGAGATCGCCGGCGAACTGCATCTGAGCGAGGCCACCGTGAAAACGCACATCACGCGGATCTTCGCCAAGCTCGACGCCGCGAACCGGGTCCAGCTCACGATTTTCGCCTACGAAGCGGGGTTGGTGACGCCATGAGGAACGTTCTCCGCACCACGGCTCTCGTGCCGGTGGTGGCTGTGACCGCGCTGCTCGCGGCGTGCGGCGCGGGTGGGTCCGGCCGTGGGCCGGCGGAGCAGGGACAGCCGGGGGAAATCCCCGCGGCCGCGAAGGACGACGCGCTCGCCGCGCTGGTCCCCGCGAACATCCGTGCCGACGGCCTGCTCGTGTTCGGCCAGGACCAGAGTTCGCCACCGGGCGAGTTCGTGGAGAACGGCAAACCGGCGGGCTTCGACGTCGACCTCGGCACCGCTGTCGGGCAGGTGCTCGGCCTGGGTACCGAATTCCGGAACACCGCCTTCGACGGCATCATCCCCGGCATCGCGGCCGGGAAGTACGAAATCGGCATGTCCTCCTTCAACGTCAAGGCGGAGCGGCTCAAGACCGTCGACATGGTCACCTACTACCGGGCGGGCAAGGCACTGGCCGTGCCGAAGGGAAACCCCGACCGGATCACGCTGGACACGTTGTGCGGCAAGAACGTCGCGACGCAGAAGGGCACCGCCGAGGTCGAGGATCTGGAGCGCCGCAGCGCGGCCTGCGTCTCCTCCGGCAAACCCGCCGTCACCATCACCCAGTTCCAGGCGCAGACCGACGTGAATCTGGCGCTGGCCTCGAAACGTGTCCAGGCCGAACTCGCCGACTCGCCCACCATCGACTACGTGGTGAAGCAGAACGGGGGACTGGAGCGAGTCGGCGAGCCGTACGACACCGCGCCGTACGGCATGGTGCTGCCGAAGGACAGCGGCGACTTCGGGCGGGCGGTCCAGGGCGCGGTGCAGAAACTGATCGACAGCGGGATCTGCCGCCGGATCATCGACAAATGGGGGCTGGCGGCTTCCGGCGTCCTGACCAGGTCGGAGATCAATCCGCCGGTCTGAAATGGCGTCCTGGCGTGATGGGTGGAGAATTCACGCGGCCACCACGCTGGCTGAGGATCGCGGCTCAGGCACCGCGTTCGCCCTTGCCGAAGGGGCGGGAACCGTTGGTGCGCAAGGAAGTCGCCGGGGGGGGGGCCGGGGCCCGGCCGCCCCGCGCCCCGGGCGGGGGGGGCCCGCGCCGCCCCCGGGGGCCCCCGCGCGGGGTCGCGGCGGGCGCGCCGCGG
>NZ_JBHYIQ010000020.1:2769-5853 GCF_042739895.1 Amycolatopsis sp. NPDC059021 | reverse complement strand
GTGCCGCCCCCCCCCCCCCGCGCCCCCTCGGGGGGGGGGGGGCGCGGGGGGGGGCGCCCCCCCCCCCCCGCGCCCCGCCCCCCCCCCGCCCCCGCCCCCCCCCCCGGGACGAGGGCGGCCAGCGCGCCGGCGCTGGCGAAGACGCTGGAGAGCGCGCTCTCGGCGTCGAGGCCTGGCAGGTGGATCCAGGCGCTGTCGGTGAAGTCCGCGGTGGTGACGTTGATGCGTGCGCACCGGGCGGGCGGTACGAGCGCGACGCTGAAGGGCTCGACGACGTTGCGCCAGACTTCGTGCGAGAGGACGAGGCCGGCGCCGAACTTGTCGCCGGTCGGGTCGTTGCGGCACCAGTAGGCGACCGCCTCGCAGAACGTGGTGGCGGACAGCAGCCTGGTCAGCGTGATGTAGGTCCGGTGATAGCGGTGGTTTTCGGCCATCGGGCCGGTGTGCACGGCGACCCGCGCGCGCATCGGGGTGCGGGCGTAGCGGTTGCGGGACCGGAGCAGGTGATCGAGGTGGAACACGAGCTCGACGAGCCTGCCGAGCGCCTGCTCGGGGTAGGCGAGCATCACGCCGTCGCCGGTTTCCCGGAAGTGGCGGGCGTTGTCCCAGGACAGCCCGACCGTGCTCAAGGCGTGCGACACCAGCGTTTCCATTTCGGACTTCATCGGATCGAGCAGATCGTCGCTCGCCTGCGACGAGCCCACGATGTCGACCGCGAGTACCGCGTGCGACTGGGCGTTGAACCGGCTGGAGGTCAGTGCGAACATCGTGACCCCTCCCCCTCCCTCGTACGTTTCGCGACAAGGGGAAGTGTCACGACTACCCAGCGACAGTTCTGTTCGCTGCCGAACAGAACTGGCCGCGCAGGTGCCACGATTCAGTGATCTGCGTCACACTTCTGTGTCCGCTCGCTTCCGGAGTTTGACACGGTCGGTGACCGTGAACGACTTCCGTGCGCTGGCGACTATGCCGTCGTCGCGCAGGGTGTTCAGTGCCTTGGCGACCATGGTGCGGCCCATCGGGATGAACTGCGCCAATTCGTCCTGGCTCAGCGGTATCGCGATCCGCCACCCCTCGTCGGTCTCGACGCCGCACGCGTCGACGAGGTAGTCCAGGCGCCGGGCCACCCGGGTGATCGCCTGCGGTTTCCACGACTGCGTGCGCTGCTGCTGCGCCACCACGAACCGCTGGGACACGCTGATCAGCAGTTCCTTCATCGCCGCCGGGTGCTCGGTGAGGAAGCGCTCGAACTCGCTCGCCCCGATCCGCCTGGCCTGCACCCGGTCGATCGCCACGACGTCGGCCATCCGCGTCCCGCCCGCCACGACCGCGATCTCGCCGTGCAGATCGCCGGGGACCCCGATGTCCAGGATGATCGCGGTCCCCTCCTGGTCGACGCTGGCGACCTTGACGAAGCCGTGACGCAGCAGCATCACGTACTCCCCGGGTTCCCCGGTCCGCATCAGCGGCTGCTTGGGGGCGTACTCCTGCTGGGTCCCCATCTGGAGCAGTCGTTCCCGTGCCCGCTCGTCCACCCGATCGAGGAACGGCTGCTGCCGCCCCGCCGCTGTCCCGTTCATCCAGGCGCCCTCCCGCGCTGGCCGACATGGTGCCGAAGGGGACCGTAGCGCCCGGCAGTCACCGGGGCGAGGGGGCCGGTTGGTCCGCCGTGAAAATCCCGAGCCGGACGAGTTCCGAGCGGATCCAGTCGGCCAGCAGGTGCAGGGGGCCGCCCGGCTCCTCCGCGTGGAAGCGGGCCACGATCTCGTGATGGCGTCCGCCCTGCTGGGCCGTGTACTGCAGCGCCGCGCGCACCTCGGAGGTCTTCAACGGGACGACGCGGGTGCCCGGCCTCGGCCGGACCGTGCTCTTCGCGCCCATGACCGACAGCACGGCCTCGTCGAGATCGAAAAGGTGTTCCACGAGCACCATCGCGTACTCGACATCGTCCACAACCCGTCGCGCGACCATCGCCATGGCACCAGTCGACCATGGGCGAGCCGTCCGATCCGTTCGCTGCCGAACAGTTCCGGGCAATGTCCACCGGTTTGTCCGGTGCGGTTCAGCTCGCCGGGAGGTCCAGTTTTCCGGCGAGCCTGCCGATCCACGCGGCGACCTCGTCCGCGGACCGGTCCGGCAGGCCGAAGATGGCCTCGGTGACGCCGATGGACGCGAAATGCGCCAGCTGCTCCCGGTCGGGCCGCCCGGCGAGCACCGCGACCTCCGGCTCACCCGTGCGGCCCTCGTCGCGCCAGATCTCGCGCAGCAGGCCCACCGGCCCCTCGATGTCCACATCGGACGGAGTGGTCAGCCAGCCGTCGGCGTTCTTCGCGATCCAGCGGAAGTTCTTCTCGGTGCCGCCCGCGCCGAGCACCACCGGGATGTGCGGCTGGGCAGGCTTCGGCCACGCCCAGCTCGGCCCGAACGAGACGAATTCGCCGGAGTACTCGGCGATTTCGTCCGTCCACAGTGCACGCATCGCTTCGAGGTACTCGCGCAGCGCGGTCCGGCGCCGGTTGCCGGGCACGCCGTGGTCGGTCAGCTCGTCGACGTTCCAGCCGAACCCGGCGCCGAGCGTGACCCGGCCGCCGGAGAGGTGATCCAGGCTCGCGACGGTCTTGGCCAGCGTGATCGGATCGCTCTCCACGGGGAGGGCGACCGCGGTCGACAGCCGGATCCGGGTGGTCACCGACGCGGCGGTGGCCAGCGCCACCCACGGGTCGAGCGTGCGCAGGTACCGGTCGTCCGGCAGTGTCGAGTCGCCGGTGCGCGGATGCGGCGACTCGCGTTTGACCGGGATGTGCGTGTGCTCCGGTACCGAGAAGGAGTCGAAGCCCGCTTCCTCCGCCGCGCGTGCCGCGGCCGCCGGGGTGATGCCCCGGTCGCTGGTGAACAGCACGATCCCGTATCTCACGAGACCCGACGATAATAGAACGTGTTTCAGTTTGCAATGGGTGACCGCGTTCCTGTCCACTGTGGACGGATTCGCGGCGCCCGACGTCGCGAACGCCCCGGCGGGGGGGGCGCCTCCACTCCGCCCCGAGCGAGGGCGCGCCCCGGGGGGGGCACCCCCAGGGCGGCCGG